>JBGUSD010000218.1:0-1695 GCA_045132355.1 Candidatus Gastranaerophilaceae bacterium | reverse complement strand
TCTGATAAACCCACAAATATTTCTCAAAATGGTCAGGTTCAGTTAGGTCTGTTTTCCGAAATTGTCAGAGAAGAGGTTAATAAAGTTGAGATAAAAAATAAATCAAAAATTATCACAGATAGTGCAGATTTGGCAAGTCTTGTGCAAAATTTAAAAACAAAAACAATTATATCGTTTAGGACCGAAGCAAATATTGTTAATGCCGTGGAAGCCGATTTGTGCGGAATTGCGATTTCATACAATGATGATTACAGATTTTCAAATGGTATAATTTGTGGTGACAGTTCAAATGAAACTGAGATTTTTTATATCCCTTTGAAGCATAAAATAGAAAATCAATTAAATTATGAGGACGTTATATCAGCTTTGCGTGCGGTTTTTGAGGATGATAACGTCAAAAAGATAACGCATGACGCAAAGTTGGAATATAATTGCTTAAAAACTGTCGGAATTGATGCAAAAGGGATAATCTTTGATACCTATTTGGCAAGTTATATCAGAAACCCGTCAGAAAACCATGATCTAGAGGCTCAGGCATTAGAAGACCTGAATTATGTTATGAAGGGAGCAGTTTCAGGTAATACCGGCAGAGATACAATGCTTAGAAAGTTTAATGAAGAGAGCAGTATTGAAGAAATGCTTGAATATGAAGCAGATACATTAGGTGTAAGTTTTGCCCTTCTAAAATATTGGATGGAGCACCTTGACGAACGTGAAATGAAACTTTTAATGCAGGTCGAAGTTCCTTTAACTATTGTTTTGGCGCAAATGGAATTTGATGGAGTGTCTGTTGATACAGATTACTTAAAAGGATTATCTGATGATATGCAAAAACATTTGCAGAGGATAGAAAGCAAAATATATCAACTTGCAGGTGAGGGTTTTAATATTAGTTCTCCAAAGCAGGTTGGCGAGATATTATTTGAAAAACTACAAATTCAACCAAAGAAAAAACGAGGTAAGAATAAGTTTTCTACAAGTGCCGAAGTGTTGGAAGAACTTGCGCAGGAACATGAAATCGCAAAACTTATTTTGGATTACAGAAAATACTTTAAACTGAAATCAACTTATACAGATGCTTTGCCAGCTTTGATAAGTGATGTGGATGGCAGAATTCACACATCTTACAATCAGGCGCAAACTGTTACGGGCAGGTTGTCGTCTTCCAATCCTAATTTGCAAAACATTCCGATAAGGTCTGAAGAAGGCAGCAAAATAAGAAAAGCTTTTGTCCCAAAAGACAGGGAAAATGCGTTAATATTATCTGCAGATTATTCTCAGATAGAATTGAGATTGTTGGCGCATGTATCTCAGGATAAAAATTTGATTGAAGCATTCAACTCAGGTGAAGATGTACACAGGGTTACAGCTTCAAAAGTCTTTGGGGTTCCTTTGAGTGATGTTACACAACAAATGCGATATAAAGCAAAAGCCGTAAACTTTGGTATCGTGTATGGGCAGAGCAAATATGGCTTGGCTAAGGGCTTGGGTATAGCGGTTGCTGATGCGGAAGACTTTATAGACAAATATTTTCAAACATATCCCGGTGTAAAAAAATACATGGAAGATATGGTTGATTTTGTAGAAAAGAATGGTTATGTAGAGACGGTATTTGGCAGAAAACGATATCTTAGTGCAGAAATCAGCAGTTCCAACGCAATGATACGAGAATTTGCAAAGCGTGCGGCAATTAAT
>JBGUSD010000217.1:0-1236 GCA_045132355.1 Candidatus Gastranaerophilaceae bacterium | reverse complement strand
TACCTCTTTCCTTACTATATTCTACAATAAAAACACGATTTAGGAGGAATAGTAAATTAAGAAATGTTAATCAAGTGGAAGAAGTTCGTCAAGTTTCACACCAAGGGCCTCTGCAAGATTGACTATTACAACAAGCGAGGGACTGTATTTTTCATGCTCTATTCTTGCAAGATATTCCGGAGTGATGTTGGCCTTTTCTGCAAGCTGCTCCTGAGAGAACTTTTTTCTTGCTCTCTCTGCACGTAGATTGGCTGCAAATATTTTTATTATTTGGGTTCTCTCCATGTTTATATCTTAACCTATTTGTTGCGTTTTGCTAATGATTTATAATTTGTCTATTATGAATTATAAATATTCGCATGTCAATTATAATATCCTTTTTCCTATTTTAATATATTACAGTAGTAATATTTTAATTTTATGTTACAATTCAAGAGAGGGGTTCGGCCCTGTGACATAGTATTGTCCTTATAAATGTTGTTATTTGGACAGAAAGGATTTAAGACATGGAAAAAAATGAAGAAACTTTGAGAGTTTTGAGACACTCAACCTCGCACATTATGGCGCAAGCCGTTCAGAAGTTGTTCCCACAAGCAAAGTTGGCTATAGGACCTGCTACTGACACCGGCTTCTATTACGATTTCGATATGACAGACGGTCATGCCTTTACGGAAGATGATTTGACAAAAATCGAAGAAGAAATGAAAAATATTATCAAAGAAAATTTGACCTTTGAAAGATATGAAATTCCCGATGTTGAAAAACAAATTGCCGAATTCAAATCCCAAGGCGAAATCTACAAAGCAGAATTGTTGGAAGAACACAAAAATGACAACCCTACTTTGTACTTAACTAAGGATAAAGATGGTAATGTTTTGTTCAATGACCTTTGTGCAGGTCCTCACCTTCCAAACACTTCATACATAAAAGGCAATGCAATAAAGCTTCTAAAAGTTGCAGGTGCATATTGGAGGGGTAACGAAAAGAACAAGATGCTTCAAAGAATTTATGCAACTGCCTTCTGGACAAAAGAAGATTTGGCAGCGTACTTAAACTTCCTTGAAGAAGCAGAAAAACGAGACCACAGAAAATTAGGTACGAAGCTTGATTTGTTCTCAGTTAGAGAAGAAATTGGCGGCGGACTTGTTTTGTGGCACCCAAATTTATATACAGTCAGAGAAGAAATAGAAAATTACTGGAGATCAGAACACAGAAAACGCGGTTACGTAATTGTTC
>JBGUSD010000216.1:0-6315 GCA_045132355.1 Candidatus Gastranaerophilaceae bacterium | reverse complement strand
TAACTTTTTCCTCGTATAAAATTTTTGATTTAATACGATTAAAAAATTCGAGTGCTTTTTTGTTTGATTTTCTTATTGTAGAAATTTTGTTATTCTTATCAATTCTTGTAAGTTGTATTGTTAATTGTCCGCAAACAGGGCATTTTGAAAGATAATCTATTTCGCATAGCACAAAATTGTCCCGTGGAGAAAGTCTGAAACTCCTTGTTTTTCTCAGACCTCCACAGCAGTGAATATACCCCATAGTACTCCCTTTCTGTGGAACGGCAAACGAATTTTACCATCGTGGGCTTGTATCTTAACCGTTCTATATTATCAGTATAACGAAATTTTAAAAAATTACAATTCGGTATTTTTACGTAAGTAATTATACCTACGTATTTTTACGGATACCTGTACCCAAAACCCTTGATACATGGGGTTAATCTATTAATATTAAACTCAACCAAATAAATAAAATTCCTGAGATTATGCCGGTCAGGGACAAGTGCCAATCGCCGTATTCTTTTGCCAACGGAAGTAAAGTATCAAAAGCCAAATATGTCATAATACCAGCAACAGAAGCCATTAACGCTCCTATCAAAACTTGAGGCAAAAACATGCTGAAAATAAACATTCCGACTATTGCACCGATCGGTTCTGTGATACCGGATAGTGTTGCGTAAAGCATAGCATATCTCTTTTTGCCCGTGACGTGATATATTGGGAGTGCGACGGCTATACCCTCAGGAATGTTGTGTATTGCAATGGCCAAAGCAACAGAAAACCCAAGCGTGATATTTTGGGTGGTGGTTAAAAATGTCGCCATACCTTCAGGAAAGTTGTGAACACAAATTGCTATTGCGGTTAAAAGCCCTGCCCTTTTTAGCATATGTTTGTGCATATGCATTGGTGCATCAGGGTGCAAAACCTCATCTGTATCAATGTGATCAGGCAAAAAATAGTCAATCAGTAGGGCTATTACAATACCTAATATAAAACTTCCATATGTAATAATGTTGTAATTGTGAGGAAAGTTATGCATAAGCATAGCGGCAGATTGAGGAATGATTTCATTAAAAGACAAGAATATCATCACACCTGCCGAAAATCCAAGGCCTACGGACAGCGCTTTTAAATTGTTTTTCTTAACCATAAACGCAACGCATCCGCCGATGGATGTTGCTAAACCGGCAAATAGTGTCATTAATAGGGCAATTCCGTAGTTGTTAGGTAAATTCATAAATAATCCTTCGCCCCTATAATATCACAAACATGTAAAAAGAGTTAGTTTTCTCAAACTTTTTTTATAATTGATATTAGTTTTAAACTATCCGGCGTCAAAAGGTTTAGAGATATTTATATATCAACATCTTTCATCATATTAACCAAAGTTTGAATAGTGTTTTCCATAGTTACACTGTCTGAGGTTTTCTGTTGTAGGAAGGCATTTATTTGCGGCATCATCTCTATTGCTATATCAAGTTTAGGATTTGTGCCGGGTTGGTACATACCAACATCAATAAGATCCTTGTTATCTCTGTACATAGACATAATAGTTCTCATTTTGCCGGCGGCTTCTCTGTGTTCTGGGGTTACGATAGATGACATAAGCCTTGAGATGCTTCCAAGGACGTCAATTGCAGGATAATGGTTCATCTCCGCAACTTTTCTAGACAAGAAAATATGGCCGTCAACAATACCACGAACAATATCAACGATAGGATCTGTAATGTCATCTCCTTCCATCAAAACGGTATATAGTGCGGTAATAGAACCTTTAGGACTATTGCCGGCACGCTCAAGAACTTTTTGTAACCATGAAAATATTGATGGCGGATAACCTTTCATTGTAGGAGGTTCTCCGAGAGACAGTCCAACTTCACGGCCTGCCATCGCACAACGTGTTACGGTGTCTGTCATTAAAAAAACTTTTTTGCCCTGATCTCTGAAATATTCACATACAGCAGTTGCGGCCAAAAGTGCTTTTTGACGGATAAGAGGCGGTTTATCGCCTGTTGAACAAACAACAACTGATTTTGCCATACCTTCTACACCTAAAGAATCTTCTATAAATTCCTTTACTTCACGGCCACGTTCTCCGATTAGTGCAACAACGTTGACATCAGCATCGGAATTTCTTGCAATCATACCAAGAAGCGTACTTTTACCGACACCGGAGCCTGCAAATAAGCCTAGACGTTGTCCGCAACCCATTGTCATACAAGAATCTATTGCCCTGACGCCTGTTGAAAAAACTTCGTGAATGATTGGTCTTTCAAACGGACCGGGCGGAGGACCTTCTATTGATCTCCACTGTGCTCCTTCGCATTCTAATGGGCTTCCGTCAAGAGGGTTGCCCATTGGGTCAATAAGTCTGCCAAGTAAGAAATCTCCGACCGGAATGGTTATAGGTCTTCCGGTTGAAGTTACAAGACTACCCTGTCCGATACCGTTGGCATCTAAAAGCAGCAAAAGTTGGGCAACTTCGCCGCGAAAAGCCTGAACCTCTGCAGGTTTAAGCTTTCCGTCATTTGTTTCAATATAACAAAGGTCGCCGATTTTAAGTCCTGGCAGCTTTACTTCAACTGTCAGTCCCAAAAGTTTTGATACTGTACCTTTGTAACGAAACAGTTCGGTTTCATTGAGTTTGTCATGAACCTTTGTTTTCAAATTTTCTAATCTTGAAATGTCGACATCATTCATTAATTACTATTATAATGATTATCACGACATAATACAAATAATTTACATAATAAATATTATTGAACGACGATAAGTCGTTAAGTCGTTAAGTTCATTAATAATGCGGGGCACTGTCCTTCGTTAACCCCTCCATGAATTTTACCGTTTTTAACCAATCATATACCCCCACCCCTTGAGGGCGGGGGAAGAATTTCAACACGAGTTTACGAGTGTTAAAAATTCAAGGGGCGGGGTTTTCGGTTACAATCTATTGGCAGGGCTAAGGACAACGCCCTGTATAAAATTATACAAACTATAATATTTATTATGTGAATAATAATAAATATTTGCTTGATTCTTGTTTTTGTTTGTGTTTTTATAGGTTTGGAACAGGCAATTCCTCTTAGCCTAAGTTTCAGAGTATTTGCAAGCGGCGGTAAATGCTCGACAGATGAACAAAATTAAGAAGGAAAATGAAATGTTAAAAATCAGATTAAAAAGATTAGGCGCAAAAAAAGCCCCAACATACAGAGTTATCGTAATCAACTCTACAACAAAACGCGAAGGTAAACCAATTCAAGAATTAGGTTACTACAACCCAAAAACTAAAGTTATGAAACTTGACAAAGCATCTGCTGAGAGTTGGATAGCAAAAGGTGCACAACCTACTGAAACAGTTGCGTATTTGATTAAAAACTGCAAAGCAGACGGAACTTTGGACTATAAAAAGAAAGAAACAGTAAAACTTTCTAAGAAAGCTCAGGCTAAGGCACAGGCAGAAGTAGAGGCAAAAGCGCAAGCTGAGGCTGAAGCTAAAGCTGCCAAGGAAGCCGAAGAAGCTGCAGCGAAAGAAGCAGCTGAAGCTCCTGCTGCGGAAGAAGTTGTTGAAGAAGCTCCTGCAGCTGAAGAAACAACTACTGAAGCATAGTCAGATAGAAGATATACAAAAAGACAGGTTTTTAAAACCTGTCTTTTATTATTTGTTATTTGTACAAACTATTTTGATACTTGTTTAGCAAAAGCATTTGCATAATCCATAAGAGAAACTTCGCTGTTTTTTATTCCGAATAATTTCAAAGTCTTTTTTGTATCATTTGCAAGAGTGCTTGCAGCCTGTTTTGTTAGTGTACCTGACGTGGTAAAAACATCGGCATCATATATTTTTTCAAGGTGAAATGGTTTTACAGAACCCCTTAAGTTGAGTGCTCTTGTCATATTCCAAGCTGCTTTTTTTGATTTTTTCATTGAAAAATTTATTGCACGGGCAATATCGCCTTTTGTTGCATTAATAAGTCTGATTTCTGATAAAAGTTGTACGGGCATATTAACCTCCTATATTTAATTTGTAACCACCGCCATATATAGTTTCGATGTATTTTTTGCCATCAGAAATTTTATCAAGCTTTGTTCTCAAATGTCTTATATGTACACGGATAGTTTCAATATCATCATCAGGTGAATAGCCCCATATTTCTTTCAAAAGCTGGGCAGATGATACCATGTTTCCATGGTTTTGGAATAAAAGATTGAATATGTCAAATTCAATAGGGGTAAGCTTTGCAACTTTGTTATTTATTTTTACCGAATAAGTTTCCGGCAAAAGAGTGATTTCTCCAAGCGTCAGAAGGTCCCTTGTAGATGCTGATTGCGGAATTTGGTGTGAACGTTTTAATAATGCGCGAATTCTGACTTGTAATTCTTCCATTTCAAAAGGTTTTACAAGATAATCGTCAACTCCGATATTGAATCCGTTGACTTTATCATTAAGTTGAGAAAGTGCGGTAAGCATGATTATCGGGATGTTTTTTGTTTCGTCATTTTTTCTGATGCGTTGTGCAACCGTAAATCCGTCGACTTCAGGCATCATAACGTCAAGCACAACAACAGACGGCAACTCCTGTTTGCACATGGCAAAACCTGTTGTCCCGTCATATGCCTGAACGACTTCATATCCCGCAAGTTCAAGGTTGATTTTTATAAGTTCATTTATTGCTTTGTCGTCGTCTACTACCAATATCTTATTCATACCTAAATTTTATAACAAAATTTTTTCAAGTTTATCAATGGTTAATAATTCTTAACATAGCTTGTACGGTTGAATAGTACTATATTTTTGCATTTTGACTTAAATTTTCAGAAGGTAAAATTTTTTTTTTAGGAAAAAGTGTAAATTTTACAAATTTTTTGATTTTTAGTGTAATATGTAAATTGTAGTAAAAATTACCATTGTATAAAGGAGGCACATGAATTGGCAATAACATCACCATTTACAGCGTTCAAGAACGGAGTAGAAGAAATCCACTTGGGTCAACACGTTTTGGCAGAATTTTTTGAATGTGATCCAAACACGCTAAACAGTATAGACAAAGTAGAAAAGTATATGGTGGATGCCGCCCTTGAATGTGGTGCAACTATTGTCCAAAAGTGTTTCCATAAATTTAATCCATACGGAGTTTCAGGTGTAGTAATTATTTCAGAGAGCCACTTAGCTATTCATACGTGGCCTGAGCTTGGTTATGCGGCGGTCGATTTGTTCACATGCGGGGACAAATGCGATCCGAAAGTTTCTTATGAATTTTTAAAGAGAATGTTCAACTCAAAGAATGCAAGTTTTACCGAACTAAGACGCGGTATTATCGACAAAGAAACCATGAAGGTTGCGGAAAAACCTTTTGAAATTATGCAACAGCTGGGTTGTTAGAAGATATAATAAAAAGAGGGTCTTTAAAGAGGCCCTCTTTTTTAGTGCATAAAATTTTTAAATTATGTAAAAAATCACAAAATATATCATGACAAAATTTTTTGATTAGATTATTATCAAATTGCGGAGTAGATATGCTGGAAAATATTTTAGACAAAAAATCAAATTTTGACTTAACTTCTAAAAGCACGTTTTCAAATGAATCTGATGTATTCACATCACGTTCTTATGCTGCACTATTGGCTCGTAATGTTATTCCGTATTATCACAGAAAACTTGCTGACAACTATGTAATAATTAAAAAAGTTTTCAAATTTCAAGCAGTAATGAGCAGAATTTCCAATGTTGAAAAGGCTTTACTTGCAAAATATGATTTCAATACACTTGAATATACTACAATGAAGCAGATGTATGAAGAATTAGCTTTGTTGCAAAAGTGGGCAACAGATGAAAAGCTTAAAAATGATGCCCAAAAGCTATTGGAAATAAGGGTAAAAGAGCTCAAGTATCTTGACGCAAGTCATTACGCATCTGTATCCAACGAAATTTATAACGGCTATATGGCTTTAGAGCATTATCTGCAAGAGATAAGCAGATTTCCTAATTAATTTTTATCTCTGAATATTATTTCGTAACCGAGAGTTTCTGCCAGAGTTACCATTTCGGCATGCTTGATGGTTTTGTTTTTTAACTTATAATAAAAACTTTCACCCACCATTTGTTCCTCAAGGGGTGGGGATAATTCGTAATGTAAAGGACTTATCGTCTTATCGTCTTAATGACTTAAGTTACTCAGTAACAAAATATTATTTTTCTTGTTCATAGCCAAAGGCTTTGAGAGAGGTTTGTTTTTTGCGCCAATCTTTTTCAACTTTGATGTTCAATTCAAGGTAAACTTTTTTCTCCGTAATTGTTTCAAGTTCTTTGCGGGCTTCTGTTCCGATTTTTTT
>JBGUSD010000215.1:0-1097 GCA_045132355.1 Candidatus Gastranaerophilaceae bacterium | reverse complement strand
TATCAATAGCCGTAATTACTTCATCACACCAGATTGTGTCCCCTGCAACGTATAATGTTTTCTCTTTGTCAGATTTAAACACTATTCCCATAGCGTCATAAGGCATTCCGATTTGCTCGCACATCGGTTTTACAACTTCACGTCTGCCGTGCTGGCATTGAGTTTTATATAATGTAATCCTCTCAAAATCTGTTCCGTTTTCAGAAATAATACGAACATCATTAAATCCAAAATTTTTTATAATGTTCAAATCTATTTCATTCTGAACATAGAACGGAATGTTTTTATCCAATGTTTTTACAGCAAATTCATCAAAATGGTCAGGGTGAAAATGGGTTAATATAATCGCATCCAGTGGTAAATGATTTATATCAAAATCTTTTGGCAAATCAACTCTCGGTTGTCTGACTTTACTGTTCATTGCCCCCTCAAACCCCGGCATAAAATCTTTCGGCATAAGCCAAGGGTCAATTAAAAATCTTTTATTATTGTACGTAATTATAATTGTTGCATTTCTGATTTGATGAATTTTCATTGTTTACTCCTTACAATTAAAAATGTTGCTACTCTTTTTATTTACCCATGGTGATGGCAATGTGCGTGATCATAACCTTCGTCGCCGCATGCGTTTGCTCCTGTTTCAAGAGTTTGCTGGCTGCTACAATTGCAACCTTAATAACCGGAACTGTTGCAGGATTATTTTATATAGGTTGATATAACATGTGGCAAGTTAGAAAAATCTTGCGTTAAACTTGTGAACTAACAATTCATAAAAACCAAACTTATTGAGCAGGTGTATAAGTTCCTTATCTGTTTATACTATAATAAGCGCAGAATTTTAATTATTGCAGACATTTTCTTAATTCATAAATCATATCATCTAAAATAAACAAAGTATCAGAAGAAGGATTTATCATAAGACTGTTGATGTTTTCTTCAAAATTATGAGGCAGAATTGTGCATTTATCCTGCGCAAATTTTACAAGCCGTTTTTCTCCGGGATGCAATTGTTCATTCATTGCAAAAATAATATCAAAATAACTTGCCATAAAAGCGGCTATTCTGTGATTTAAACTGTTATAGTCGTTTCTTGAAAC
>JBGUSD010000214.1:0-5104 GCA_045132355.1 Candidatus Gastranaerophilaceae bacterium | reverse complement strand
TTGAGTCTTGAATACATGAATGCAGGAAAATCTACAACATTTCCAAAACCCAAAATAATACTAAATGAAAACATAATAAAATCAGCCGTTGAACAAATGCAGACTATTTACAAGAAATTTGGTGCAATTGGGATAAATATTCACGACAAAACAGCAGGAAATATTCGCACAATGAGAGAACTTATTTCGGGGTACATAAGCGGAAAATCCAATATATTTATCTTTCCTGAAGGCAAAAATTGCGTCAGAAACGACCTTCCTTTTGAAATCAGATTTCAAGACGGAGTTTCAAAAATGGTACAAAAAATTCTGAGATCAGGAAAGCCTGTAAAAGTTGTACCGCTGGGGTTTGGATATGGCAGGAAAAGAGATATTTTCGGTTCAATTTATGTAGGGAAACCGATATATTTTAGACAATTAAATGGCAAAGTATATACGAATAAAGCAAATTCAGCTTCAGAGTTCGCCCCAAAAGAATTAAAAGAAATATTTGATTCTGGACACCAGACGAAAGTTGTTGACGGGCTAAGAGGAATTTCAAAGCAAATCATAGAGAATATGAAGATTTGCATGAAAGAAGCGGAAAAACGCTACAAAAACCCAGATAATATAACGCTATTCGATATTTAGTTTTTTTATCAATATTTCGGCAGCATTCAAAAGCGGATCTATTGTGGGAGAAAAAGGCGGAGCATATGTTAAATCATTACTTGCAAATTCATCAACAGTAAGTTTTCCCAAGAGCGCAGACGTCAAAGTATTTATTCTTTTGTCAGAATCACCGGCGCCTACGGCCTGGCCACCCAACAATAAACCCGTAGTGCTATCGGCAATCAACTTTAGAGTAATATTGTTTACATCAGGCATATATCCAACCTTATCATTTTTTGTTACATTAACTGATATAGGATGATACCCTAAAGACAAGGCTTTCTTCTCGGTCAATCCTGTCATTGACATGTTAAACCCTAAACACCTGACAACGGCTGAACCTAAAATTCCCTTAAAGTCCTCATCTCCTCCGCAAAGATTTATAGCAGCCACTCTACCCTCTTTATTTGCTGTAGAGCCAAGCGGAACCCAAACTTTTGTACCCGATATCATCATAGTCTTTTCAGCACAATCACCACATGCATATATGTTTTGAAAATTTGTCCGCATGTGACGATTAACTTTAATAGCACCTGTCTCCCCTATTACAATACCGGAATCTTTTGCAAATTCAACATTTGGTTTAACACCAGCGCAGATAACAACCAATTCAGTCGGAATATGTTTACCTGATTGTGTTACGACTTCCGATATTTCACCGTTAGCATTTTGAACAAATTCTGTAACAACTTCTGATGTAATGATATCAAACCGATTATTACTGATGCTCATAATCTGAGATCTTATAATCTCTGACATGTCGTCGTCAAAAACGGGAAAAACAGTACCAGCAGCCTCAATTACGGTAACGTGCAGCCCCAAATCAACAAAGGCTTCTAAAAGTTCAAGCCCAATATAACCACTTCCTATAATAACAGCATTTTTTGAAACAAGCGCCTTTTCCCTAATATTTATACCATCTTCTATTTTTCGTACAGTAAAAACATTTTTTAGATTAACGTTGACAATAGACGGAATGTAGGGCCTTGCACCAGTTGCAATAACAAGCCTATCATAAGAAATCAGATCAGCCTTATCCTTTTTTATATCATGAATCAAAACTTGCTGAGTATCGGGCAGTATCTTTATTGCCTTATGCAAAAGATGCACCTTAACGCCTTGCTTTGCAAATTCTTCAGGACTCCTGACCAAAAGCATTCTGTAATCTTCAAAGTTTCCTTGAATATAATATGCCAGACCGCACGAAGAATACGATACGTGCGTATCATCTGTATAGATATGAATATCAGCATCAGGTATTAGTCTGCTCGCTTTAGCTGCAGCCTTTGCTCCGGCTGCGACACCCCCTAAAATTACGATTTTCATATAATTAATATATAGGGGATGAAAGAGTTATTACATTCCTCAACAGACTAATTTTCAGTAGAACCTTTAAGAAACATTTGCTTCATAAAGTCGCAATATGCGTCAATATCTGCTTTAAATTCCTCAGCTTTGTCAACTAAAGTTTTAACTTCTTCAATAATGTCGTTTTCGTTGTTATAAATCATAATACACACTCCTCGTATTTTGTATATCGGAATGTGTATCATGCTTCTTTAATAAAATATTTAATTTTTTAACATAAATTTATAATTTATGCGAGAATGTTTAATAACTTAGCGTTGTGTCCTCCGTTGCTCTCAAAGTTAATACTGCCCTGCGGATCAAATTGTTCCACATCAAATCCTTTTTCTTTCTTTTCTGTGTTATTGACTTTTCCAACACCTGTTACTGCGAGAAAGTTATTAAACTCAGCAAAACTAATAACTCCGTCGCCATCTTTATCATATTTTTTAAACTCTAATCTATCAATACTGCTTAGCGAATTTGCAGTCATACCTTGTACAATTGATAACATATAAATGCTCCTCTATTATCTCTTATATTTAGATAAAAGATTTTAAAATTTTCGAATTTCAGAAGTTAAAATTTTTGTTACAAAAATAAATATTTTATTCTTCTATATAAACAATTTTTTTACGAAGATTCCACTGTACGAGCGTTAAAACTAGGATAATAACAAACAAGACATATGCCATTGCAGATGCTTTACCAACATTAAAATATTCAAATGCATTTTTGTATATTGCATAAACAAGAACATTTGTGCTGTCAAACGGGCCGCCTTCTGTCATTAGATAGATGAGATCAAACACCTGAAAAGAGCTTATAACAGTGATTATAACAACAAAAAATATTGATGGTGAAAGAACAGGTATTGTAATATTTTTAAATGTCTGAAATGCATTAGCCCCGTCAATTTTTGCAGCTTCAAAAAGGCTGTTATTTATTGAGGATAAGGAAGACAAAAAGATTATCATATTATAACCTATTAATTTCCAAACTGAGACAATTATCAATGCCGGCATTGCAAAATGCGAATCATATAACCAATTTATATTTAAACGAAGAAATTGATTCAACATACCAATATTCGGATCAAAAATCCACTGCCAAACAACACCAATAACAATCATTGGCGTTATAAAAGGCAAAAAATATGCGGTTTTATAAAATTCTGAACCTCTAATCTTTGAATTTAAAATCACCGCAAGAATCAAAGGAATAATAACACCCAAAACAGAGGTTGAAACCGCGAAAATAACAGTATTTATCAGAATTTTCCAAAACAAACCTTCCGAAAAAATATCCCTGTAATTTTGCAGACCTACAAACTGCTCTTGATTGACCAAATCCCACTTAACAAAACTGAGTCCAAACGAGCAAAAAACCGGAATTATAATAAAAATCAAAGTGCCTAACAACGCAGGCAGTATAAAAAGCCATGCAGACGTTTTTTCTCTGTTTAAAAAGCTCAGGTTCATGATATAATAATTATACAATAAGGGAGACGGGATATGCAAAGATATGAACATGCGTTTGGCAAAAATGATATAAGAGGAATTTACACAGACGACATAACGGAAGAATTATTTTATAACATCGGACACAGTTTTGTTGACTGGTTAAAAGAAAAAACAGGTAAAACTGATTTGAAAATAACTGTATGCAGAGATGCAAGGCTTCATTCTCCTCAACTAACACAAGCTCTTATTCAAGGTTTGGCAGAAACAGGTTCAAAGGTAGTCGATCTTGGTCTTGCACCTACTCCATTAGGATATTTTTCAGATGTAACTCTTGACGGAGTTGACTCCGCTATGATTGTAACAGCAAGCCATAATCCAAAAGAATATAATGGCTTGAAGATGACCTACAATCACCAAACATTAAACGAACAATGTATAAAAGAAGTAAAAGATATAACGTTTAAAAATTGGAAAGAGTATAAACCACAAAGTACGACTGTGGAAAGGTTTGATATTGTTAATAACTATATTAATGATATGAAAAAGCGATTTGGCAGCATTGGTAAAGGGATAAAAATTGTTGTTGACAGTGCGAATGCAACAGGTGGTATAGTAGGACCAAAACTTTATAAAGAACTCGGTTGTGAGGTTATTGAACTATACTCCGAGCCTGACGGAAATTTTCCGAACCATCACCCAAATCCAAGCGATTTAAAAACATTAAAAGATCTGGAAAATAAGGTTATTGAAACAAATTCTGATGTCGGAATTGCCTTTGACGGAGATAGCGACAGAGTCGGCATCGTTGACACAAAAGGTAACCCTCTGACAGGCGACAAGCTGTTATTAATCTACGCACTGGACCTGATTGAACAAGGAATTAAGCCGACAGTAGTTTCTGAGGTAAAATGTTCACAGGTTCTGTATGATACAATAAATAATCTTGGCGGAAACGCAATTATGACAAAAACCGGCCACGGATACATAAAAGAAAAAATGAAAGAAACAAACGCTATTCTCGCAGGAGAAATGAGCGGACACACCTTCTTTAAAGATAAATATTTTGGGTATGATGATGCAATATACGCAGGCTGCAGGATTATAGAAATTATTGCGAAGAATAAGGCTAAAAATCCTAAATTTAAGATTCAGGATAAATTAAAAGCCTTTGATGCAGTTTATACCTCTGATGAGGTGAGGTATCCTTGTGCGAACGAGAAAAAGAAAACTGTTCTTGAAAATCTAAAGAAATGTGTTGCAGAAAATAAGGATATGTTTGGCTCAGAAATAAAGGATATAGTTACACTCGATGGAATGAGAATTATTTTTGATGGAGGATTCGCACTAATAAGACAAAGCAACACAGAACCGGTCTTTACACTAAGGTTTGAGGCCAAAACAAGAAATGAATGCGAAAAATTTAAAACAGTTATGGTTGATAAGTTAAAGGAATTAATCTAGCAAAAAAATATTTTACGCGTTTTGTATAACCAGAGGTGAAAAATGCGTATAAATAATATTTCAAATAACCAAAATTTTAACGGTATTTACAGAATTAAAAATACCGGAAATGAAAAAGAGCTCGTAGAAAAGGTTTTTAAACCATATATAGCAATAAGGCACAGGCATGTTATGGTACAACA
>JBGUSD010000213.1:0-2569 GCA_045132355.1 Candidatus Gastranaerophilaceae bacterium | reverse complement strand
GTATCCACTATATGGCCTAACAATTCTTTTTTGGATAACTCAGGATTTGGAGTTCCAAAACTCAAAGATGAATGTATAAATAAATATTTACATTTATCTGCCCCAATTTTAATTAAAGCATTATACAAATCTTTTTTAGTTACATTGCCTATTTTAGATTTAAAAAGAACAATATTCTCCATTATGCACTCACTCCTCCATCCACTGAAATTTGCTGCCCAGTAATCCATTTGGCTTTGTCAGAAAATAAGAATTCCGCCATATTTGCAATATCATCCGGCTGTCCAAACCCCAAAGGATAATTCTTTTCAATAATAGATCTTTGTTCCTCTGGCGTTGTCATTGTTATTTCTGTTTCAACACCTCCAGGCAATATAGAATTTATCCTAACACTCGGAGCAAGTTCTTTTGCTAAACATCTCATATAACTATCTAAAGCACCCTTTGATGCAGCATATACACTATTACCTACGACTCCTCGTTTACTATAAAATGCAGATACAAAAACAACATTTGTCAAAGCTTTTTTATTGTTACGCTTTAATAATACTTTCATGATTTCCATTGCGCTAAAAACATTTGTATTAAAAGTTTTTTTGCAGATTTCAAAATCAAAAGACTTAGCAGGTAATAATGTTAAAACGCCAGCGCAATGCAAATATTTACCTATTACAATATCATTATTAATAATAAAATTATTTAGAGCATACTCAATATTTTCAACCTTCGTCAAGTCAAAATCAAAAATTAAATGATTTTGCGGATTTTGACATAAAGACTTTGTTTCTTCTAATTTATCAGCACGTCTTGCACATAAAATCAGGTTATAATCTTTCGACAATTGTATTGCACATTGTCGGCCAATACCTGAACTTGCACCTGTAATAAGTAAAAATTCTCTCATACTATCCCTTTATAAGTTCACACAAATCATTTACGGTTTTACAATTCCTAACGTCTTTTGCTGTAAGTATTTTATTATATTTTTGACCAACATAAGAGATAATAGTAAGTATTGATAAAGAATCATATTCATCAAATTCTTCCAAAATATCGTCTGCCTTAACATCATCAACATCAAAAATATCTGCCAATTTTTCTAATAGTTCTTCCATCTACTTTCTCCTTATTCAAATTCAACTAAATCATTAAATTTAAGTTTTTCAAAATCAATATCTAAAATCATTGATCCCCACGTTAAACCTACACCAAAACCTGACAAACAAAGTTTAAGTTTTTCTTTTTTATCTCTCAAATTAAAACAAATATTTGTTGGTATAGTTACACCTGATGCATTACCGAAATTTTCAACTATATTATTTGGCAATTTTTCGTAACTAACACCAAGCTTATCTGCTAATTTTTGAAGCATAAATCTGTTTGGTTGATGGCACATAAAATAATCAATATCATCTTTGGTTAATCCAAATTCAGATAACAAACTTTCAATTTGTTCAGGAACTTTATTCAGTACAAAATTAAATACATCATCGCCCTTCATAACCAAATTGTCTAACGAACGAAAATTACCGGCTTCATCTTCATGCTCAATTGCTGTTTCCGGAGTTGATGGCATCCTAAAACCGCCAGCCGGAATATTTAAACAAAGTGCATTCGTACCATCGAATTTTATGTCAGCATATATTTTTTCGTTTTTATCTGATTTTTCAACGATAGTAACACTTGCGGCATCTCCAATTAACGGATTTGAATTTCTGTCTCGCTTTGAAACTTTTGGACTTAAGACATCAGCATTTAAAAGAACTACTTTATTAATGTTTTTTTGTTCAAGCAGCATAAAAGATTGAATTAGACCAATTAAAAATCCACAGCAACCTTGTGATATATCAAGACAGACAATATCCTTTTTTAAACCTAATTTCCCATGCAAAATATTTGATGTTGCAGGCATAAAATAGTCCGGAGATTGAGTTACAAGAATTAAGGCATCTATTTCTTCTTTTTTTAATAAATTGTTATCGAAAAGATAATTCATCCCGAATTCGCACAAATCAGACGAACAAACACCTTCGCCTACAATACGTTTTTGTTCATAACCCATAATTAGTTTCAACTTTTTACATTGTTTTTCTGAAAAATTGTAATTGTTCATTTCATCATCAAACTTTATGATGTTTTTTGGAACAATAGTTAATATCCCTGTAATTTTTTTATTTTCAAAATTAAGACGCACTATTTTGCTCCGTTTTTCTTTAACATTTCTACAATAGCATCAACTGTATTAAAATTTACAGGCGTAATATCTGCTCCATCAATTGAAATACCAAATGCTTTATCAAATTCTGCAACAAGAGTCACAATATCAAAAGAATCTAATAAACCATTAGTAATAAATTCTTCATTTTCAACATTCTCAATATCTGGTCTGTTATCTCTAATAATTTCTATAATTTTTTCTCTCATAACTACTCCTTAAAATATATAATTGGTAAAATTTTAGGTTTACTAAGTTTTATGTAGGCACTTCCCCAAGAAAGCCCAATACCAAAACCTGAGAGTACTGCATTAACCGATTTTTGATTAAATCTTTCGTATTCGTCGCATAATA
>JBGUSD010000212.1:0-5489 GCA_045132355.1 Candidatus Gastranaerophilaceae bacterium | reverse complement strand
CAAATTGCGTTATGATAATGGAATGACACAGAAAGAAATTTCTGAAGAACTTGGGCTTTCTCAATCGGAAATTTCCAAGAGACTATTCAAATTAATGGAAAACGTTAAAAAGTCATTCAGGTAAAACTATGAAATGTCCGATTTGCAAAAAGACAATCGATGATAATACGCTAAAATGCCCGTATTGCAAAACGAGAACAGGTTTGTTATGTAAAAACTGCAACACAGTAAACCCTGTTAATAGTTTAATCTGTAAAAATTGCGGAGAAGAAATATTAAAAGTTTGTCCAAAATGTAACAGTGTGAACTTCCCAAACGCTGACAAATGCAGAAAATGCGGAACTCCGTTTAAAAAGGCGGAAACAATTACTACAACCGCTCCGGAACCCGAACAATTAGAATATCAACCTCAATATTATTCTCAAAAGAATGCTGTCACAATGCTTTCAGAAGCTTTAATTTCTGATGAAAAACAGATTTTTTCAATCAGCGGTGAAAAAGGTATTGGAAAAAGCGTTGTCTTGAAAGAAACTTTTACAAGATTAAAAGAACATAAATTTGTATGGTTTTTTGGCAAATGCACCCCACTTACCCAACTAACACCAGGCGGACTCATCCAGGATATGGTATTGAATTTATTCAACCTGCCAAACTTCTTTGTAAACAGTCCCGAGTTTAAAAAAGACGCAACGAAATTTTTCCAAAACGAATTCCCTGAAATGTCTGCAAATGAGATTGCCAATTTTATAAACTTTTTGTATGCATCACAAGACGGTCGTTTTGAAGACCTTTTGATTAACAAAAAATATACATACGAAATTCTGTACAAAGTTTTTGAAAAAATTGCTCAAATGAGCAAAATAATAATTGTAGCAGATAATTTTGACTTTATAGACGGATTTTCATATGAATTTTTGAACAATCTTCTCAAACGAAACAGAATACCTTTCAAACTTGTTCTTCTGTATAACGAACCCAAACCGTCAAAGGCATATTTTTATACCGATAACGACAAAGCTTATTTGGATATTTGTGTTGCGCCACTCAACAACATTGAAATGCAGGAATTCTGCAAAAAGCTGGAAGAAGCTTTTTCATACACAACGGATGCTGAAAGAACACAAATAATCACAAAAAGCAAAGGACATCCTGCATTTTTGGAACAAGCATTGAGTATGTGTTTTGACTGCCAAATCGGAGAAATTCATTTTGAGTTGCCTGACACCTTCAATGAAATAATAAGTGCAAGACTAAAATATTTAAAGAGCGTTAATCCTATTGCGTACAGAACACTTGTCGGTGCATCTGTTTTGGGTGATAAGATAAATCTTGCACTGCTTAGGGAAGTTTTCGGATTTGAAGAACAATCATTCTTAGAAATTATAGACTATCTTAAAAAAATGAACTTTATAAATCCGCTCAATGAAATTTTTTATGAATTTAAAAACCTGTTGCTTTGGGAAACAATTCTTACTACATCAAAAACGGATGAAAACTTTGCGGAAATAAATAAAAAGATTGCAAATACCTTGAACCGAGTTATTATGAACTCAAATTCAATAATGGGAATAATTGCGCAAAACCTGAAGCAAACTCAGCTTGCACTTGATATTTGGACAAAAAATACCAGACTTGCCGCCTACGTGGGTGATGTAAACTTGTACGTAATCTCGCAAAAACAATGCCTTGCACTAATAAATGAACTTGATGAAAGTGAAACATTAAAAATTCGCTATAATATTTCAGAAAGACTTGGTAAACTCCTGACAGATTACAACCCTAAAGAAGCATTAGAATTTTTACCTGATGCGATTTCAAACGCAAAAGCGATAGGCGACAGCCCAAAAGAAATTGAACTTTTGGGATATTTATCATATTGCTGCACAAGAACAGGCAATTTTTACGGTAATATAGAATGCGTTGACAGCGTACTTGAGAAGGTTTCACCTGACAAAAAACTTGAAATTGCACTCCTCAAAGCCTCAAAACTTGAATCAACATTGCATATAGGCAACTGCGGAGAAGTTATAAATACCATAGATAGTGACATTATGCCGGTTCTTGATGACTTTCTGGCAAAACAATACAAAACCAACTTCACATACGATTTTGTGTATGAGATTTGGCTGAAAACATATCTTATCCTTGCAAATGCGCTTGTAATACAAGGTAATGACCGTTCATTTGAAATTTTGACAATTATTTTTGACATAATTGAAAGAAATAATATAAAAGAGGAAAAATTCATTTGCAAAAGCAAAATTACATTAGCATTTGCAAACACAATCAAAGGAGACTTCAACACATCCGAAATGATTCTGGAGGATGTCCTTAATATTTATAAAAACAATTTTATGGACAGTGCAACAGTTCTCAGATGGAATCTCATAAAGATTTTGAATAACTTCTTCAGACAAAAATATCAAGGTCTTCAGGAAGATTTGTTCAAAGTAGTAACTTACGCAAACAATATCGGTGATGAGTTTACAAAGAATATACTCAAGACACTCTTAGGCAAAATATTTAAGGATAATGAACAAACAAAACACGCACTTGATATATATAACGACCAAATAACTTATTTTGCAAAAGAAAAAATGGGACTTGGAGCTCTTCTTACCTGGTATTTGATAGCAGATGCAACACTAATAACTGAGGGCCCGCATGCAGCAATTGAAATTGCGGAACAAGCCCTTGAAGTCGCACAAAATCCAAAAATCAACAATTACATGTTTATAACACTGTTCAAAATAATTATCGCAAAAGCCTGTATCGTAATTTCAGACTATGAAACCGCAAAAATCCACATTGAAAATGCAATTATTTTGGCAAGCAAATTCAACATGAAAGATATTCTTTCAAGGTTATATCTGTTGTATGGCAAATATTTCCAGGAAATCGGCCTTTTAAAAACGGATAAACAAACAGAGTACCTAAAAGGTGCTGCCAAAATGTACGAAAGAGCTTCAGATATTGTTAAGCAAACAAAGAATAATTGCGTACACATAGAAATAGAAAAGGCCAAAAACGTTTTGCGATCATTTTGCCAATTAAACAGCATTACCATATAAAATAAAAAACGAACTTTAAAAGTTCGTTTTTTAAAATATTAATAAATCCACTATTTAATAGGTATTGTTAATTTTTGACCGATTTGCAATTTATTCAGATTGCTCAAATTGTTTGCTTCCTGAACGAGTTTTGCTTTTTCGGGACTATAAGAGCCATAAAATCTTATCATGATACTTTCAACTGTATCACCACTTTGAACGGTATATGTTTCCAACTTGTTTGCGGAATTTGTATCAGCAGGAATGAGACTAACCTTTTCACTTCCTGTTTTCGCAGGTGCAGGAACATCAGAGCCTTTAGTTGAAACACTTACAATAGAGGTTAAAAGCAACATAAACAATGCACCCGCAATAAAACCTGTTGCCAAATAAATACTCGGTGACTTTTCGGATTTTTGACTTATCTTGAAATTTTGCCACAACAAATCAAGTTCTTTTTCTTTATTTGGTCTCACATAAACACTTGGAGAATTATCAAAAGATGACTCTTGTTTATATTTTGAAAGGGCTTCTAATACTGCCATTTTTTCTCTTGAAAGATTTGATCTTCTAAGGGTTGAACTTTTCATATTTAGTCCTCACTATTATTGTTGTAATAAAATGCTAGCACGAGCGATTTTTTAATTCAAGTATTTGTAAACTTTTAGCAAGGTTTGGACGGCCTGACGTTTTTTAGCTATAATTGGGATATATGGATAAGAAGTACGCAATCGGAATAGATTTAGGCGGCACAAAGATTCTCACGGGACTTGTCAATAAAAAAAACGGAGAGATTATATCTTCTGTCAAAAAAAAGACTAAAAAAGACAAAGGCCCTCAAAATATTTCGAAGAAAATAACCGAGAGCATCCAAGAACTTCTTGAAGAAAGCAAAATTTCAAAAAAAGAAATTTCGTCTGTCGGGATTGGGGCTGCAGGACAAGTGGACAGAAAAAAGGGAATACTTATTTCTGCTGCCAATTTGGATTGTTATGATTTAAATCTCAAGGAAAAAATAAAAGACTTCATTGATTTGCCTGTATATGTGGGCAATGACGTTGAAATTGCGGCGATTGGAGAAAACACATTTGGTGCTGCAAAGGGATATAAAGATGTTGTTTGCATATTTGTCGGAACAGGTATTGGCTCAGCAATAATTAAAGACGGGAAAATTATCAAAGGTGCGACAGGAACTGCCGGTGAAATAGGGCACACAATAGTTGATTTGAACGGCAGACCGTGTGGTTGCGGCGGACACGGATGTCTGGAGGCATATGCATCCAGATCTGCAATAGAAAAAAGAATTGAGGGAGCATTAAAAAAGGGGAGAAAATCCGTTATCCTCAATTATCTTGAAAATGGCAAATCTATATCCTCTCATATGATACACGATGCAATTATTGAGGGTGATGAACTTGTAACCCAATGTGTAGACGAAGCCGCTGAATACTTATCTGGCGGAGTTGCAAGCGTTATAAACTTTATAAATCCTCAGCTAATAATCCTTGGCGGCGGTTTGATAGAAGCCGTAGATTATTTTTATAATCAGGTAATCAAAAAAGCAAAAGCAAAATCCCTTCCCGTACCGGCAGAGAGCATAGTGTTTAAAAAGGCTGCGCTTGGAGATTTTTCGGGAGTAATAGGGGCTGCATTTTTAGAGGAGCAGGTATGAAGATATTATTGATAAGACTTTCAGCACTTGGAGATGCAATTCATACAATTCCGCTAGCCAATGCCTTAAAAGATGCGGGACACGAAATTGTTTGGTTGACTTCAGAAAAATGTATAGACGTTTTGACACAAAATCCTTGCTTGGACAAAGTTATTCTCGCACCAATAGCGAAATGGAAAAAGAGCGGATCAATTATTCAAAATTTTAAAGAATATCTTCACCTGATAAAACAACTGAGGGAAGAACATTTTGACATCGCAATAGATGTTCAAATGAGATTAAAAAGCCTTTTGTTTATGATGTTTTGCGGAGCAAGAAGAAGAATCATATCAAAAGAAGCCAGAGAACTTTCAATTCTTGGCGGGAATGAATTTATCCCAAAAATAAAGGATCTGAATAATCCTGTGGTTTTGGATTATATGAAATTTGCAAATCACCTTGGAATATTCCCAAAAGAAATAAAAATAACTCTACCGGAAAGAAGTAATGAAGTAAAAAAGAAAGTTGATGAACTTCTAAAAACTTGTGCAAAACCCATTGTTGTAATATCACCTGCTACAACATGGAAAGCAAAACACTGGAACAAATCATATTGGAAAACTGTTGTCGAAGAAATAGGGGACAAATGTTCTCTGGTATTTACTGGCGGACCAAAAGACACTGAATTAATTGACTATATCAGTGATAAAAAACATATTAATCTTGCCGGAAAGACTAATCTGTTTGAACTTGCGGAAATTTTCTCTCGTGCGAAATTAGTTTTATCT
>JBGUSD010000211.1:0-2224 GCA_045132355.1 Candidatus Gastranaerophilaceae bacterium | reverse complement strand
GCTATTATTTTGGTAAGTATATCGCCCATTTCTTTATATTGTGTAAATATAAGTGTCTTTTCTCCGTTTTCAAGTATCGTATTTACGGTAGAAATACATTTCTCAAGTTTTCCTGACATTTCAACCGTCATTTCGCCTGATTTTAAGAACTGATATGGGTGGTTACAGATTTGTTTTAGCGCAGTAATGAGTTTGAAGATATTTCCGCGTCTGTTAATGCCTGTAAATCCGCTTATCTTATCCATCATTTCGTTTAATGTCTTTTCATACAATACCGCTTGAGGTTTTGACAAGTAACAGTATTCGTTCAGTACCATCTTTTCAGGCAGATCTGAGATAACGTGTTTATCGGTTTTTAGTCGTCTCAATACAAACGGAGATACTGACATCTTCAATTTTGCTGCTCGAGAGGTTTCTTTAAATCTCTCAATCGGAATGGCATAACTCTTTTGGAAATCTTTTAAGGAGCCCAAATATCCCTTATTTATGAAGTCAAAAATACTCCACAGTTCAGTCAATCTGTTTTCAACAGGTGTACCTGTCATTGCGATTTTAACGTCGGATTTCAACATTTTTATAGCAAGAGTTTGTGCAGTGTCAGGGTTTTTAATGTTTTGAGCTTCGTCAACTATAATTACTCCCCAATCATGTTTTTTGAGTTCTTCAACGTCTATTCTCATTATCGCATAAGTGGTTAAAATTACATCATGTTTAACGTCCAATTTTCTTTCTGCCCCGTGATAAATTACCGCATCCAAAGATGGCGCAAACATTTGTAATTCTTTCATCCAATTGCCCATAAGGGTTGTAGGGCAAATTACAAGAACAGGTTTTTTTAGCTTGTTTTCTTCCTTCATTTTGAGAATCAAACTGATAACCTGAATTGTTTTACCAAGACCCATATCGTCAGCCATACAAGCACCAAATCCTTTTGAAATATTAGTCCAAAGCCACTTTAAGCCTATTTGTTGGTATGGTCTTAATTCGCCTGTTAATGTTTTTGGAACCGTTACCTCAACAGGTTTTGTAAAGTCTTGGATTACACGTGCAAAAGCGTCATCGTAGTCAAATTCATACTCGTCAATTTGTCCCGACATTGCAGCATGTATAAGCTCCATTCTTGACATTGTTTTGAGGTTCGCTTTTGCGACCTGTTCAAATATCTTTTTACTTTCATCTTTGTCTATTAGAACGTATTTGTTTTTATATTTGATTAGGCCGTTGCTGCCTTCTACAAGTTTATTGAATTCTTCCAAAGATATTTTGTCGTTCCCGATTGCAATTTCATACTTAAAATCAAGAATATCATCGAGTGAAATTTTTGATGCACTATTGTTGTTAAATATGTCCAGAAGTTCTCCTGAACGGGAAGCCTTAACTTTTGCGTTGATTGATGCTCTTGGAACAACAACATTTACCAATTCTTTTGGAAGGACCACTTCAATTTGAGCTTTTTGTAGATAATATGCCGTTTGGGTAATTATTTTATAAACTTCATTGAGGTTCAGGTCAAGCGCGAGTTTGTCTTCATCTTCAAATAAAGTTTCAAGCTCCGGCATATAGCGTAGAGCATAATTCAACTGTTTTTCAACAATTCTTGAAATATCAGATGAATTTGCACCAAACACTTCTTCATCTGTATATAGCTTGTCAATTAGGACTTCTTCATCCGTTTTTCTGTTTTTGATATATACTTTTAATCTAAATAATTCGTCCTCAATTTTGTCAATCTTAAAAAATGGTATAACGTCATATTTGCCAAGATATAGTTCGTCAAACCATTGTGCAAAGTTTTCTGCAATGTCATGACCACGCATTGTGCAGCGTTGTTCAAGGTCTTTTATTAGGTATGACCCGGATTTTACATCTTTGAATCTATATGCTTTTATTCCCAAAAATTTGTATATCACGTAGTTCAAATAATTATAAATAAATTCATATACAAAGTTTTTAGGCTTTTCGCCTTTAATAAAGAAGTTTTCGGGCAAATTTTCTTCAAAGACATTGACTATTCTTGCCAACTGCTGATTAGAAATTATAGGTTCATAGACAATTCTAAACATTTGTCCGTGTCTTTTTACTGTTGGAATGAAATACAGTTTTTCTATGAGCTTCATAACAAAATATGTGAGCTTATTCATATAAATAAAAGTTTCTGAAAGCGCATCTGTATCTTCTATATTTCCAAAACCGCCGAAATAATCCAAGATTAAATCTCTATTCA
>JBGUSD010000210.1:0-3128 GCA_045132355.1 Candidatus Gastranaerophilaceae bacterium | reverse complement strand
TGTGGATATTTGGATATAGCCTATGTTTTTATCCATAGAACTCTTTACGGTTTTAATTTTTATTTCTTTTCTAATAATTTTTTTTGTAAATTTGTCTTTTCCCCTGAGAATTGTCAGGGTTACAAAGGTGTTTTCAGGACCTCTGACAAGGTTTGCAACGTCTGAAAGTCCAAGACCGTTGACATCTTTACCGTCAATATTGGTTATAATATCGCCGTTTTGAAGGTTTGCAAATTGTGCAGGTGTTCCTTCTATAACATTTATTATCTGGATTTTGCCGGAATCTGCCATAATATTCACACCAATACCAGTAATCTTTGAGCTGATTGATGTGTTTTGATCAGCATATTCTTCTTTGCTCATGTATTTTGAATACGGGTCATTTAGGCTCTCTAGCATTGTTTGGATCGCAATTTTGGCATCTTCATCAGTTTTGATTTTTCCTCTGTAATGGTCTCTCCATCTATACCAATTCTGGTTATTGAGCTTTGCATCATAGTAGTTTTCACGTATTGTTTGCCACGTGTTATCGAATAATTTTTGAGATGAAACAACTTCGTGGTTAATCAGATCTTCTGTTGTGTCTTGGAACATGCCCCTGTCCATGTTCATAAATAGTCCGTTAAGCGCAAATAATGCACCTATTAGGACAATAAAAATTATTAGTTGTTTCTTTTTTCTCATACAATAATTTAACAACAACGGCTATTCATAATCAATATACTTTTTTAGTAACCCGATTAATCAACCTAAAGTCTTTCAAAGCCAGGTGATGTTGATGGTAAATTAACGTAACCTTTATTTTGGTGTACGGTTTTTTTGATGTATTTGTTTGTGTAATTCCCTTTTTCAAAGAGCTTTTTCAGGGTATCTTCCCTTACGCACAAAGGATGCATTTTGTCTTCGCTTTCGGGATATGCTTCCAAAATCTCAGTCCAAACAGAAGCTTCCATTGTCCAAGCATATGTTTCTTCTGCAAGAGAATTGTATTCATCTTGGTGTAATGCTTCATGTGCTAATAGTGCCGCAAGTGCTCCCGGAGGGGCATCTTTGTGTCTTGGGTTTATGTATATGTATAATCTTTTGCCTCTTTTCCAGCCTAATGCGTCAAAAGATTCGTAATCTTTATTTATATCACCCAAATTTTTGAATTCTATTTTTACAGGTTTGCCTGTAAGGTTATTACCAAGGATTGCAAGTCTTGAGAAATCACCGGTTGTGTCTTTCAGCATATCAAGTGCAACGTAGAAAATTTGGTCTTTCCCGACAACTTTGTATTCAGGGGTGATTTTTGTTATATATTCTTGAGTGTATTTTGCAGGGTAATGCTCGGGAACTTCGGATGTGGTGTCCGCTTGTGTGGTTTCTGCAAATGCGGGTGCAGCTAAAAGGCCAAGTCCCAATATTATTGACAGTATATGCTTTTTCATATATCCTCTAATCTCCATATAAAACATTATACTTATATATTTTGATTAGGCAAATTTTTTATATAAAATTATTTTTTTGCTTTTAATTTTTTATTGGCAAGTTCTTTGTACAAAATTTTGTATTCTGTGGAATTGTCTATCTCGGTTGCTTCAGATATATATTCAAAGGCCGTTTTTATGTCACCTTTTTCCTTGTAAATATTACTCATGGCAGCATAATATCCGGCATTTGCTGGATCGTATGTAATTGCACGTTTCATACATTCTATTGCTTCTTCAAAATCTTGTTCTTCCACTCGGACAAGTGCAAGGTAATAATATCCTTCCGAACAGCTAAGATCTAACGAAATTGCATCTTGTGCGTATTCTTTGGATTTTTCAAAATCTTTACTTAAGTATGCGGTTTTTGCCCCCAATATGTAGCCATATACATAGTTTCTGTTAGAATCAACGGTGTTCTGTATAAGCTCAAGTGCTTTGTCAAAAGATTTCTCTTTTATATAAATATCTGCCAAGTCACTTTTATAATCCGGATTGTTTGGGTTCTGCTCGATTACCTTAAGGAGTGTTTTTTCTGCCTTATCAAACATATCAAGTTCGCTATATGTTTTGCCTAGAGTTATAAGTGTAAAACTGTCATTTGGCGAAAGCTTGAGGTTATCCTCCAAAATGTCTTTGGATTTTACAAATTCTTTGTTATTTAGCGCAATAAGTGCCTGCAAAACCCTGGCATGAAGATGTTCCGGGTTGAGTGAGAGAATAGCATTAACTTCTTTTTCGCACTTTTCATAATCTTTTGTTTCGTAGTACAAATATGCCAAAGAATATCTGTATTCAACATTGTCAGGTGACAGGTATATTGCTTTTGCGTATGTTTTTTGTGCTTCTTCCATCCAGCCATTGAAAAAATATGCATTTGCAAGGTTATAAAAGTACACTTCATTATTTTTGTCTATGGAGGTTGCTTTTGAAAAACATTTTATTGCTTCTGTGAAGTTCATATCCTCAAGCGCAAAAAGTCCGCGATAGTTTAGAATATCGCAGTCATCTGTTGTCTTTGGAAGGTTTTCAAAAACTTCCCTTGCCTTGTCTAATTTGTTTTGGTTAAAGTATATTTTACCAAGCAAGATTTGGCTTTCGGTTGAATTTGTATTATTTTTTAATACGTCCTCAGCTTCTTTATATTTGTTGCTGTTATAAAAAGCATTAGCTATTTCATAGAGAACTCGTTCGTTACTTAGATTTGATTTCGTGTAATCCAACAAGTCGTCTGTAATATGCATTTTGCCAAGAATTGAAATCAATTTACATAAATTCTCCGAATTCTTTTCAAATTCAAAAATTTTTTTTGCATAATCTAACGCAGTAGAAAGATATCCTTCCCTTTCGTGAATTTTGAGCATTGTTTTTAGGCTTTCTATATGTTTTGGGTTGATTTCCAAAACTTGTTCCAAATATCCAATAGCCCTGTTATTATTGTGCATGAGTGTATAAAGCTCTCCGAGCTGGTATAGAACTTCTATGTTATCATTGTCCATTGCCAGAGCTTTATAAAGCATTTCTACCGCAGGTTTGTATAATTGTTGTTTTCTAAGAGAAAATGCTTCTTTAATATAATTAAGAACCTCTTTTTCTTCACTCAGCATCTTTATTTTCTACCTTTTTATTGGATTCTTTGTTATTTTTGTCGTTATCGTT
>JBGUSD010000209.1:0-8892 GCA_045132355.1 Candidatus Gastranaerophilaceae bacterium | reverse complement strand
AAGTTATTTGTTTGACAGCGACTACGATCTCTCAAAAATGACAAGAGAACGTCAGGGCGACACACTTATCATCACAATTCCTGAAATTGAATAATACGACACAAAAAAGAGGTTTGTATGGTTGCAAACCTCTTTTTTAGCAAAAAATTTTTTGTTCTTGTTTTATAATATGTATAGTAGGAAAACAGGAGTTGTATTTTGAAAAAATTTATATTACCTTTGTTATTTATTTCGCTTTTAGTAGCAGGACTTCCATCATCTGCAACAACTATCAGATATAGCAGTTCTATTGCAAGAATGCATGGAACACCGCCAAACAACCATGTGTCAGTTTCACGCTATGGATACAATTCAAACGGCAGATATGTTTCAAATGTTTCTGCAAGAAACTATAAAATAAGACACGGTTATGCCCAAAGCGGCAAAATCCAACCCGGTTATGAACATAAAATTGATGACAAACACGGTTATAACGCAAACGGAAGATATACTGCAATCAGCAAATCTTCAATCTACGGGCAAAATTCCAGAGGCAGATATGTTCCTGTATCAGACAATGCAAATGTTATAAAATATGGATATGATGCAAGAGGCAAACTTAGAGCTGTCCAAGTCGCTGTTAATGAAGCAGAAGATTAATTTTAGACATTGTGCATGTTATCAAAAATTTCTTTTCTCTGAACCCAGATTTCCATGCCTAATTCTTCACCTATTTTGGTAAGATTCTCTTTGATTTCTTTAAAAGAATACTTTGATTTGTCTATATTTCCAAGCAAAAACATAACAAAATGCCCCTGCATAATTGTCTGCTTGATATCTTCAATATTGACTTCACATTCTGCAAGCATGTTCGCAACCTTGGCGACAATACCAATCTTATCAACACCCTGTATAGTAACAATTATTTGTGACATATTATGCCTCTGCTTCTTCGGCTTCTTTGAGCCAATTTCTGTTAATAAGTTTGCCAAGTTTATATCTTCTGCAATATTCTTTCAAATCTTCTTTGATTTCAGGTGCCAAGATATACAAAACAATAATGTTTGGAACACACATTGCAATCATCATAGCATCTGTAATATTAATAATAGATTGAACGTTCATAGCAGAACCAATAACTATAAACAAGCAATATAACAAGTCAAACGTCAATACACGTTTTTTACCTTCACCAAACAAAAATGTCCATGCCTTTTGTCCGTAATAACCCCAAGAAATCAACGTTGACATCGCAAACAGTACTGCAATTATTGAAAGGATTACAGGGAAGAACGGAATAACTGATTGGAAAGCATTTGATGCAAGTTCAATACCTGAAATTTGACCAATTTGAGAATTGTCCAAAACACCTGAAAATACGATAGCAAATGAAGTGAACAAGCAAAGAACACCTGTTAAGAAAGTTTCAAGCAAAGCTACAAAACCTTGAGAAATGTGTTCTTTTGTCTGTGCTGTTGCATAAACAATAGCGGCAGCACCGGTACCTGCTTCATTTGATTGAACAGATCTTCTCAAACCAATAATGATCACGCCAAATACACCGCCTGCAACTGCTGTCGGGTGAAAGGCTTCTTTTACAATTAATGCAATACCTGCAGGGATTTCTGTAAAGTGATATCCGATAACAATAAGACCTGAAATAATGTATAACAAGCACATTGTCGGTGTCAAAATCGTTGTAACCTTAGCTATACTCTTGATACCGCCAACAATTACCAAACCTATCAGTATTGCTGCCATTAAGCCGATTATCCATGTATAACCGTGGAAAATACTGTTCTCTCCGCCTGTTATAAATATAATTTGATGGGCAGTTTGGTTAATTTGAATCATATTACCGCCTGTGATACCGCCACCAATACAAAGGATAGCGAAGATAACAGACAGAGGTTGACCAAGCCATCTGAGTTTTTTTCTTGTCAGGCCGTGTGCGATATAGTGCATCGGGCCGCCTGATACCGTTCCGTCAAGGTTGAAACGTCTATACTTAACCGCCAAAGATGCTTCGATAAACTTAATGGACATGCCCAAAACCGCACCAAAAAATATCCAAAATGCAGCACCCGGTCCGCCGATTGATATTGAAATTGCAACACCTGCAATACTTCCGATACGGATAGTTCCGGAAAGTGCCGTTGCCAATGCCTGAAATGAAGAAACTTCACCGTTTGAATCTGTATCTTTGTCGGATTTTCTGGTCAAATTATCAATAGCATGCTTAAATCCCCATACCGCAATACCTTTGAGGTAGAACGTAAAGAATATTCCGGCAAACAGTATCCAGAAAATAATCAAAGGAACGTTGTTACCAAAAACATTTATCGGGTAAAAAATTATGTCAGCAACAGCATCCGACACCGGTGCAATATGTTTGTCAATGAATGCATCGACGTTTGCCGCACATGCATATTGCATATTGAACATAAGTGTGAACAGTGCTAACAAAAATTTTCTCATAATAAATTCCTTTCGGCCAACCAAATCTGTTACTATCATAGCAGAAACATGTCTGTTGCTTAAATAAAATTCCTAAATGTTAAAATATTGTAGCATTTTATCAATTTTGAGAAATTCCAATTTCATGCTATAATTTTTGCAGGGAAAAAGATTTTATGATGAGTAAGTCCAAAAAATTATCGGTTGCATTCTATTGGCATATGCATCAGCCTGTATATCAGCTTTCGCCGGATGGGGACTACTTAATGCCATGGGTAAGACTTCACGCCGTCAAAGATTATCTTGATATGCTTGAAATTATGGACAAGTTTAAAAGATTAAAATTGAACTTTAACCTTGTTCCGATATTACTTGATGCGATAATTGACTACGCAGAAAACGGAATGCACGATATCCACTCAAGACTTACTATCACACCTATTGAAATGCTGACTGATGATGCGAGATTATTCATAATGAATAATTTCTTTGACGCGAATTATCAGTCAATGATTTTCCCAAATGAAGAATACAACAGACTTTTCCATAAAAAACAAAGTAATCCGGATGCAGGAATAGAGCTTTATACAGACCAAGAATATTCTGATTTGATGGCATTGTTTAACCTTGCATGGTTTGACCCGACCTACAAAGCAAAATACCCTGAACTTAAAAAGCTTTGTAAAAAAGGTAAAAACTATACAGACGAAGACCGTATCAGAATAATTGAGATTCAACGAGATATAATGAGGCAGATAATACCTGCATATAAAAAATATCTTGATGATGGAAGAATAGAGATAACAACAAGCCCATACTATCACCCTATTTTGCCTATTTTAACAGAAAATAAAAATATCAAAAAAACAACTGACACAGCACCCGGAGAATTGAAAACTTATCTTGATGCAAAACTGCAAACAAAACTTGCACTTGACAGAATTGAAGAAATATTTGGCAAAAGACCTCGCGGGATTTGGCCGTCAGAACAATGTGTCGGCCCAAGAACACTCTATATGTTGTCTTCCCTTGATGTTGATTGGGTCATAGCAGACGAAGGAGTTTTATCAGATTCAATAAAATTTGAATTCATAAGAGATTTCCGAGGACATCTTGAAGATCCTTATCATTTGGTTAAAACTTATAATTATAAAACCAAATACAAAGATATAAAACTGGTTTTCAGGGATTCTGTAATACCAAACCTTATAGGTTTTGAATATCCAAACCATAATCCGCTAGCAGCAGCAAACGATTTGTACGACAGGATTAAAATAACACAAAACAAACTTTTATCCTCTCCTGATAGTAACCACTTATTGACAATTGCAATGGATGGCGAAAACTGTTGGGAAAACTACATGGAAGATGGTTTTTCATTCCTTAATGCTCTTTATACGCTTATAGAAGAAGATGAAACTTTGGAAACCGTTCTCATAAGCGATTACCTTGATAATGAAAAGCACCACAAACAACTTGATAAGGTATCTTTGGGCTCCTGGATTAACAACAATTTCAAATTATGGATTGACGAACCTTTAAAAAATATTGCCTGGTCATACCTAAAACAGGTACGTGATGACTTTGCACAAATTGTAAAGAAAAATCCTACAAATCCGCACATAAAAGATGCTCGGAGAGAATTATTTATATGTGAAGGCAGTGACTGGTTCTGGTGGTACGGAGAACCTAACGATTCCGGTCGAGATAATATTTTTGATTATATATTCAGAGAACATTTGAAAAATATTTATTTGTATCTTGATAAAGAGCCTCCGGAATATTTGGATAAACCTCTGACCTCTACAATAGCAAAACCATCAAGATTCCCAAAAGCTGAAATTACACCAAACATTGACGGATCAGCCAATGATACCCTTTGGTTAAATGCCGGCTGTATTGAAATTCCTGACGGTCCGGTTCTTAGAGAAACAAAACTATTTGACAGAATTTTGTACGGATATGATAAAGATAATCTGTATTTGAGATTTTGTTTTAATAACTTTATTCTTGACAATCCGGACATGTCAAAGGTTGTTTACCAGGTTTACATATATACAAGAAATGCAAACAAAAAACACGCACTTGCACCGACAAGACTGATAAACAAAACAGAAAACATCCTACCATTGTCAAAGGAGAGATTTCATAACGAAATTCAGGTATCTATATTCAGGAAAGAACTGAAATACGTGAGATTTTCAAAAGCTCTTGCGGGAAACATCTGGGCATTAAAACAAGCCAAAGATATAACCTTTGCCTCTGACAGAACAATAGATATGGCAATACCGTTTGATTCCTTAGATATTGCAAAAGGAGATACTATGGAATTTGTATTTGTAAACGCCCGTTGGGGCGTGAAAGATTTTTCTGTTCCTGATGAAATGTTACTTACAATTCAGAGAGTGTAACAAGTTGTTAAATTCACAAAATTATTAGTAAAGTTTTAAAGTTTTTTGACGTTAATCGAGGTATGGCAGATTTTATAGAAAAACTTCCAAAAGGATTGCCAAAACTCCCCGAAAACTATTGGGGGACAAAATCTGATGCAAGCAATCCCGAGGAAATCAATATTTTCGACAAAAACCTAAAGGCAAGTGTCGATGATATTTCTATATTTAAAAATAAGAAATAAGAGTTAAAATTTTTATTAATATTCTTGACAAAACTCCGATATAAAGTTTATGATTATGTGGATATATCATCTTTCGGAGTTTTATACATGATAAAAAGGGAAAAGGCATTTACATTATCAGAATTACTCATTACAATGAGTATAGTTGGTGTTATTGCAGTACTTACCGTACCGAATGTTATGAAGAATATATTTAAAGATTCATATTATTCAAAAGCACTTGCAACACAAGAGATTATGTCAAAAGCCATTAACCAAATGCTTGTTGATGAAAGACTCACAGACCTTGAGGATTCATCCTTGCTTACAAATAAAGAAAAGTTTTTTACGGAATATATTAAAATAACTAAAAATTGTAATAACTCCCCGACAGATTGTATGGCAACTTTGTATAAAACGCCGACAGAAACAAAGAATGTTGAAGCTTTGTTTGGAGCAACGGACAGATACTATACAATTTTTGCAAACGGAGCGTCTGTTGCAGCCCTCACAGGCGGAGAAATCCCGGAGGGTGGAGTTTACTTTCTTGTAGACGCAAACGGGAAGGCTGCACCAAATGTATTTGGTGTTGATACGTATATGTTTCCTGCATATTCAAATGCATCATTGGGTGATTTGAATAACGGAACAATTACAGAAACAGAAGCTGTCGAACCGACATCAGATTATTAACCATCACATATTTCTGACAATGTATGGTAGACTCCAGCCTGCCAATCAAATTAAACAGGCACATTTAGTTTTTACCGGTCGAACCGAATCCACCTTCGCCACGTGCTGTATCAGAAAGCTCTGTTACAACTTCAATTTTTGCCTGCTCATATTTTGCTATAACCATTTGAGCAATACGTTCTTGAGGTTCTATTGTGTACGGTTCATTTGAAACATTAACCAAACCAACACAAACTTCTCCGCGATAATCTTCATCAACTGTGCCAACACAGTTAATTAATGTAATACCGTGCTTGATAGAAAGCCCTGAGCGTGGTCTGATTTGTGCCTCATAACCATGTTCTAGCTCAATCTTCAAACCTGTCGGAACAAGTGTTCTCTCTAAAGGTTTTAATGTTATTGGTTCAGATATTGCGGCACACAAATCCATGCCGGCAGCACCTGCGGTTTTGTATTCAGGTACATTAACGTTATGCTCTAATCTTTGAATTTTTAAAACCGTCATTACTTCAACTCACTTTCTATTTTTGCCAATACTTCATCTAATTTTGAAGGATCTTTCACCCCGCCTTGTGCAAAATTTGGACGTCCGCCGCCATTTGCACCGGTTGCTCTTGCAATATCTCCGACAATTTTACCAGCATTTATACCTTTTGCAACAAAGCCGTCAGAAACTTTTGCAATAACAGTTTTTGCATTGGCAAGAACCACAACACTTTCACCAAGCTTGTTTGCAAGAAGCTCAATACCTGCTTTTACAGAGTTGCCGTCAAAATCATCTGCAACTTTTGAAATAAACAGTTTTCCGCCTTCAATATCCTGAGCTTTTGAAATGAAGGAGGCAAATCTGTTGCGTGCATTTTCTTCCTTAACCCTTGTCAGTTCTTTTTGGAGCTCTTTGTTTTCTTCCAAAAGTTTTTCAACTCTGTCAAAAGTTTCATCGTAATGCGCCTTGAATAAACCTGACAGTTTATCCATTTCTCTGACTTTTGCATTGACATAATTCAATGCCGCATCAGATACAACAACTTCAATACGTCTTGTACCTGCCGCAATCGCACCCTCTGATACGATTTTGACAAGCCTCAAATCTCGTGTGTTTCTGGCATGCGTTCCGGCGCAAAATTCTTTTGAAACATCACCCATTGAAACAACTCTGACTTCATCTTCATATTTTTCACCAAATAATGCTGTTGCGCCTGTAAGTTTTGCTTTTTCAATATCCATAACCTCTGTCGTTACAGGTAATCCTTTAGCAACCCAAGTGTTTATGAGATTTTCTGTTTTGACAATTTCATCAGGCGTCATAGCTCTGGAGAATGTGAAGTCAAACCTCATACGGTTTTCTTCAACTTGTGAACCTGCCTGTTTAACCTCATCACCCAAAATTTTGACTAATGCTGCTTGAAGCAAGTGAGCTGATGAATGGTGAAGTCTGATTTCTTCACGGCGAGGAACGTCTATTTTAGCCCTTACTTCACAACCGACAAAATCTTCGCCATTAATAACTTTGCACCTGTGGACAAATAATTTATTTACCTTAAAGGTAGTTAGAACATCAAGCTTAACTTCTTGCCCTCCTGACTTCTTGTCTTCTATTATACCGCTATCACCTGTCTGACCGCCGCATTCTGCGTAGAATGGAGTTTTGTCTAAAATTACATCGACATACCCATCACCTTCAACTGTGTCAAGAATTTTTGCATCACATTCATTTTCACTGTAGCCGACAAAATCGGTTGAACCGACTTTTTCTTCAATCTTGGCATACTTGATATCGCCTGTAACACTCAATTTTGCCGTTGCTGCTTTTGCTCTGTCTTTTTGCTCCTGCATAGCGACTTTATATCCTGCTTCATCAACTTTAAGACCGTTTTCTTGGGCAATTTCTTTTGTCAGTTCAAGAGGGAAGCCGAAAGTATCATAAAGTTTGAAGGCATTTTCGCCATCAATATCTTTTTTATCGCTAATAAATTCCTCAAGAAGTTTGTATCCTCTATCAAGGGTTTTTGCAAATCTTTCTTCTTCTTTTTTGATTGTATCAACGATTTTTGCTTTATTTTTAACCAAATCAGGGTAAGCTTCGCCGTATAATTCAACAACTTTGTCAACAAGTTTGTATAAGAATGGCAATTCCATACCCAAAATCTTGCCATGGCGCAATGCACGTCTTAAAATCATGCGAAGAACATAGCTTCTGCCTTCATTTCCGGGAATTACACCGTCAGAAATCAAGAAGGTTACGCATCTTGCGTGATCCGTTATGATACGCAAAGAAACGTCTGTTTTTTCTGATTTTTTATATGGCACACCGCTCATTTTTGAAACTTCGTCCATAATAGGTTTTAACAAATCTGTTTCAAAAGTGGATGCAACACCTTGGCAAACCATTGTAATACGTTCCAAACCCATACCTGTATCAACGTTTTTAGATTCCAGAGGAGATTGGTTGCCTTCTTCATCTTGGTATAATTCAGTAAATACAAGATTCCAAATTTCAACCCACCTGTCACATTCGCAAGTATCTATACCGCAATTTGGATGACCGCAAGAGTATTCTTTGCCTAAATCGTAGTGGATTTCAGAACAAGGTCCGCAAGAACCTGATGCACCCGGAGGTCCCCAGAAATTATCTTTTTTACCTTTGCGCTTGATGCGCTCTGCAGGAACCCCAACACTGCGCCAAATATCAAATGCTTCATCATCTGTTTCAAATATTGTTATCCAAAGTCTGTCTTTATCAAGTTTTAGGACTTCGGTTACAAATTCCCACGCCCAAGGAATAATTTCTTTTTTGTAATAGTCGCCAAAAGAGAAGTTACCGAGCATTTCAAAGAAAGTATGGTGACGTGGAGTTCTGCCAACGTTTTCGATATCAGAATCTTTACCGCCTGCACGGGCGCATTTTTGGCAAGAAGTTGCACGAGCCGGATCGTATGGGGATTTTACAATACCCAAAAATATCGGCAAAAACTGCAACATGCCGGCTGTTGTCAACAATACTGTCGGGTTGTCCGGTACAAGTGAAGAACTTTCTACAACTGTATGCTGGTGTTTGTTTTTAAAATAATCCAAATATAACTTTCTGATTTCGTTTCCTGTTAGCATAATCTCTTTCCTTTATACTGTCTTTATGAAAATTATATCGT
>JBGUSD010000208.1:0-12982 GCA_045132355.1 Candidatus Gastranaerophilaceae bacterium | reverse complement strand
TTTTCTGCAGGAATCTGATCCGTAATTGACTATGCCTCTTGCAAATTCTTTACCGTTTTCATCAAGAATTGATACAACATCACCTTTGTTGAATTCGTTTACAACTCCGACAATACCGATTGGCAAAAGGCTTTTTTCGTTCTTCATAAGTGCGTGTTTTGCACCGTCATTTACAACTATTTTGCCTAAAATGTTGGTTGCATATCCAATCCAGCGCTTTTTGTCTGAAAGGTTCTCTTTTTGAGGGAAGAACATAGTTCCGTATTCTTCGCCTGCAAAGATTTTTCTTATAATAAACGGTATTGTTCCGTTTGCAATAAGCATTTTCCCGCCAAAACGGGTTACCATTCTTGCGGCTTCAAGTTTTGTTGCCATACCTCCTCTGCCGCCTGAAGATACGCCCTGTGCTAACGACATTATCTCGTCTGTAACTTCATCTACCTCATGGATAATTTTTGCGTTCGGATTATCTTTTGGGTTTGAGTCAAACAAACCGTCTATATCCGACAAAATTACTAATAAATCGGCATCAAGTTCGCTTGCAACAAGTGCAGACAGTTTGTCGTTATCGGAAAAAGCCACCTGCATATTTTCATATCCCGGTGCAATTTCTATTGTTGTAACCGTATCATTTTGATTTATTACAGGAATTGTGCCTAATTCCAGAAGTTTGTTCAATGTTGTTCTAAGGCTCAAATATCTTGTTCTTATTGAAAAGTCGTCTTCTGTCAAAAGAATTTGTGCGGCGACAAGTCCGTAGGTATCAAACCCTTCTTCATAAATAGACATCAATTTGCCTTGACCGATTGCCGCACAGGCTTGTTTCAGGGCTGTTCCTTCGGTACTGTCAAGGCCAAGACGTTTTTTGCCTAATCCGACTGCGCCAGAGGTTATGACGATTACTTCTTTGCCGGCTTTTACAAGTGCGGATATGTCTTCAATAAAAGAAAATATTCTTGGCAAAGATACGTTCCCGTCGGTGTTTCTTAAAATATTTGTTCCTAGTTTAATTACTATACGTTTTGCATTAATAAAATCTTTTCTGTTCATATTCTGATTATAGGTTGAATACTTAAATAAGTAAATATGTAAAGAACTTATTAACTTATTGCCTTATTAACATATTGCCTTTTATAATTTACTTATGAGAAATATTCGCCAGACCAATATAAATATCCACAGAGATTCATGGGTTGAGATTAATATCGCAAATCTTGAGCACAATATAAAAGAGATAAAAAAATATGTTCCAAAAGGACATAAACTTCTTGGTGTCGTAAAAGCTGACTCATACGGGCATGGGTCTGTAATGCTTGCACCGACAATTCTTGCAAGCGGCATTGATATGCTGGGTGTTGCTTCAATAGATGAGGGTGTGGATCTTAGGAATGCCAATATAAATTGCGATATTCTTGTCCTTGGCGCCGTTCCTGTATGGGCGGTTGAAAGTGCAGTGGGTGCGGATTTGAGCATTGCGATATTCTCAAGGGGGCATATTGAGGCTTGCAAAAAGGCATATGAAAGAACAGGCAAAAAACCAAAAGTTCATATAAAACTTGATACAGGTATGAACAGAATCGGAGTTTGTGATGAAGATGCAGTTGGCTTTATAAAAGAAGTTCAAAAATCTGATTTTATAGATTTCCAGGGGATATTTACTCACTTGGCAGAGGCTGAAAACCCAACCGAAGCCAAAAAACAAATAGACCGTTGGCAAAAAATAATTTCTCAAATTGATACAAAAGGTTTGTTGCTGCATCTGCAAAATACGGCCGGTTCTATGTGTTACAAGGTAGAAAATACTAATATGTGCAGGATAGGAATCTCCCTATATGGTCTTGCACCTGATTTCCCGCCCGGGTGTGATGTAAAACCAAATCTTAAACCGTTGATTTCCCTAAAAGGCAGAGTTGTTAATATTCATACGGCAAAAGACGGTCAGGGTGTCAGTTATTCTTATACATACAAGGCAAAGGGTGACAGAACCATTGCAACAATTCCGGTTGGTTATGCAGACGGGGTTTCAAGGGCTTTGTCAAATAAAATATACGGCGTTTTGAACGGCAAAAAAGTTCCGCAGGTCGGGAATATTACAATGGATCAAATGATGTTTGACATAACAGGCGTTGATGCGCAAATAGGGGATGTCATAACCTTATTGGACGAAGAAAACTCTATTGATAATTGGGCAAAAATTTTAGGCACAATCAATTATGAATTGACGTGCCGATTAAAAGTTCGTTTGCCAAGAGTTTACACAAGATAATTAATCAAAGAAAACGTTTTTAATGAAAGAATAACCAAGACCCATAATTGCACCGGCCACTATGAATGGTTGTGCAGGTCTGATTTTTTTGACCGCTAAATTAAAAGATTGTACTCCAATTTTTGCAGATTTTCCTGATGCTGAAATGTATGCATCATGTGCCAAAGATTTTTCAGGAAGATTTTCAATGCTCTTTAAAAATTCCTTTTGCGCTTTTTCAGCATTGTCTTTGATTAATTTGACAATGTTTTTGTAATCCGTATCCATTTCCTGTGCCGTTAAAGGTAAAGCATACCTGGCTCCGTAGCCCAATGCGCCACCAATAACTGCTGATTTGATTCCGTGTTGTAAACCGCTTGGTTTTTTGTCTTCTACTCTTTGTACCGGCATAGTTATAAATCCTCATAACTTGTAGTTCAGAACTTTTTGAAGAGTTCTTAAACGATTACTATGTTAAGATTTACACTTAAATATTCTAAACCTTTGGTCTAAAACTGAGTAATTAAATCTTTGCTGTTGCGTATTATAACCTTAAATCATTTTTTTGTCAAGGCTTTCCTCATGTTTATTGCAAACATAATAAGGACTACTATTAAAATGCAGACAAAATAGTGTTTTATGGTATTAGAGCCCATAAATAAAGATGCTAATGCTCCGGTAACAATAGCAACTGATGTCAGAATAACAACAGTTTTCTTTTGAGAAAATCCGGCATGCAAAAGTTTGTGGTGAATATGTTCTGCATCGGCCACAAACGGAGATTTACCTTTTGAAATTCTTCTCAGTGAAGAATAAGTAATATCCATAATTGGAACGGCCAAAACAACAAACGGCAATATAATCGCAAGTGTTGCTGCCTTCATAACCCCCGTTATTGATATGGTCGCAAGTAAAAATCCTGAAAACAGGGCTCCGCCATCACCCATAAATATTTTTGCAGGATTGAAATTGTAAGTTAAAAATGCAAGCATAGAGCCTGCCAAAATAAAACCAATTAATGCGCTTATCGGACTTGAAGGGGTCATTGCAACCGCAATTATTGCAAGGGTTATTGCATTTATCGTAACAACAGAGCCTGCAAGACCGTCAACCCCGTCAATAAAATTTACGGCATTACTGATACCTACAATCCACAATATTGTTATAGGGTATGAAAATAAGCCCAAATCAATTCCGCCAAACAACGGGATTTCATTTATCTGCACCCCAAGTAAATAAACAAGAGTTGCGATTGCTATTTGTATAAATAATTTGAATTTTGCGCCAAGTCCGTAAATATCATCTGTCAGTCCAAGTAAAAACATTAGAGAACTACCCAAAAGTATTCCGGAAAGCAAACTTCCGTAAGGATAATAGCTCAGAAAAACAAGGCATAAAAAGGTAAGCATTGTACTTGTCCAAATAGCAACTCCGCCAATTCTCGATATTGGTTTGGTATGGATTTTCCTTTCATTTGGAACGTCAACGAGTCCCTCTTTTTTGGAAAAACTTATTACCAGCGGCACAATAAATACCCCTAATATGTAGGCGATAATTGTTCCGATTATGTGAGCATGTGTTAATCTGATAATAATAGTTGTATCCTCTTGCCTGTATTATATCAAAATAATAACAAAATGCAAAAGGTATATGTTTTTTATGCTACAATTTGTTTATTAAGTTAATATTTTTGAAAAATTTTGTATTTTAGAATAGAATAAATAGTATGTTTGACAGGCAGGTTAATAAATTAAATAATATAACAATTTTAGACAAATATATTCTAAAACAGGTTATTGAATTGTTTTTGATGGGTGTATGCATATTTACATCTATTATATTCGCGTCAGACACATTTATTACGTTGATTAAACAAATTTCTTTGTTTGGAATTCCGTTTAATGTTGCGTTGATGATTATTATTCTCAATCTGCCGTCAGTTATTGTTATGACAATTCCGATGGGTGTTTTATTATCTACCGTTATGACACTTAATAAGTTAAGTCTTGCATCAGAAATTACTGTTATGAGGGCATGTGGTATCGGGTTGAACAGAGTTGCAAAACCAATATTTATTTTTGCAATTATAATGTCAATATTTAGCTTTTTTATTAACGAAAGTCTTGTTCCGATTACAACAAAGCAATCAAAAGATTTGGCATTGTGGGCTCTGGGTCAGAAAAACATTCCTGACGGAAAACAGAATTTTGTATTTAAAGAGCCGGGTCAGAATGGATTTTTGAAGCGTTTGTTCTATGTCGGAAAGTGTGAGGATAAAGTTTTATATAATATTACCGTGTTGGATACATCCAAAGACGGTACATTACAAGTTATTCAAGCAAAAGAGGGCTCTACATCTCCAGAAGGTTGGAGTCTTCAAAAAGGTGCTTTGTACACGGTTGATCACGGCGGAAAAGTCTTAAATACGGCATTGTTTGAGGATTCTAACATAAAATTTGGTCTTGATATGACCAAAGAACTTAATAAAAATATTGCAAAAGAGATGAATTTTACAGCTTTGATTAAATACATTTCGACAACAGCACTTGAGCCTGAGCAGAAAAGAAAAATCGTTATAGAATTGTTTGATAAACTTGCCTTGCCATTGACAACCGTAGTGCTTGTTTTAATCGGTGTTCCATTGGCAATAACTCCTCCGAGAGTTCGCTATAACAGAGGTTTTTTGTTTAGTATTCTTATTATATTTGTATATTATTTAATAAGGGCTTTATCAATATCTTTTGGGGAAAGCGGTTCGCTGCAGCCATTTTTGGCGGCGTGGATGCCAAATATTATCTTGACAATTTTGGGTGTTGCTCTCTATTACAAAAAAGTGTTTACGATAGAATAAATATCATCTTTTTGCATGTGATAAAAACAAAATTTGTATCGTAAAATGATATTATGGAAAAAGACGGTAATTTTTTCAACGTAAATCCCATAAAATCAGTCGGTCAAAACCCGTTTACGGCTTCTAACAATATGGTCGAGGAGCCGAAAGCGTTTGCAAAACGTTTAAACGGATATGATTCGAGTATGCTGAATGAGACTAATACCCAAAATATTGAGCCGTTGAATGTTGATTATCAAATATCCCAAAAACAAAGGGAGCTTACGGATATAAACGGCAAAATTAAAAATGCAGAAATATACGGTACTCAAAATGAAGTCTTAAGTTTGAAGGTTAGAAAACAGCGTCTTGAAAAAGAGTTGTCAGAATTAAACAAACAAAAAGCTGAAACGGTTATAAAACCAATATCATCTGAAATTATAGAATTCCCTTGGATAAAGAAAACACAAACATTTTTGTCAAGAAATGTTCTTGCTAAAGTTTCCAAAAAATTTAACTCGCTTGTTTTTTTAGGTGATTCTCTGGAAAAGCTGGAGGATATAAACAAAAGTGTGGATGCTCTGATAGAGATGAATGTTCCGTACGGGGAGAAAAAAGAAAATTACGAAAAACTGACACAATATTTGAGCAGAGCAAATCAAATTCACTCTGAAATATCAAAGACAATGAGCGGTTTAAAATAAATTATATAATTTCACCTTTCAGATACCAGGTCTTTGCCCCTGATATTTTTACGTTGACAAATTGTCCTGTCAAGTCCTTGTCATATGGAATATGGACGGTTTTATTGTTTCGGGTTTTGCCCGTATTTATCATTACTCCTCTGCGTTCATAGAAGTTTTCAACAAGGACTTCCATTTCTCTGCCGACAAATTTGAGGTTAGATTTGAGGCAATTTTCTTTGACTTTGTCATTGAGTCGTTGGAATCTTTCATCCTTAATATTTTCGGGGATAAATTTGTCAGTCCATTTTGCAGCAACGGTTTTTTCTCGAGGGGAATATGCGGCAACATTTGAATAGTCAAGTTCAAATTCATCAATAGCAGTCAGTGTTTCTTCAAACTGCTCTTCTGTTTCCCCGGGAAAACCTGCAATAAAATCGCTTGTTATTGTTACATCCGGCACAAGGTTTCTTATCTTTTGTACAATTTGAGCGTATTCTTCTCTTGTGTAACGCCTGTTCATTTTCTTTAAAACTTCTGTAGAGCCTGATTGCATCGGGATATGAAAATACTCACATACTTTGTCAAGTTCTACAACTGTTTTTATCAAATCATCAGTTATATCTGTCGGATATGATGTTACAAATCGAATTCTGAAATTACCTTCTAGAGAGTTTATATCTCTCAACAAGTCTGCAAGACGATAGTTTTTATCTTTAAAATCTTTGCCGTAACTATCGACGTTTTGACCTAAAAGGGTAAGCTCTTTATGGCCGCCTTTAAGTGCATCTTTTGCTTCTTTAATAATAACTTCAGGTGATCTTGAACGTTCTCTGCCACGAGTATATGGAACGATACAGTATGTGCAGAAATTGTTGCAGCCCTCTGTTATATTTATCCAAGCATTTGTTGATTTTACACGTTTAATTTCAAATCCTCTAGTGTCTTCGGTTTTGTTTGTTTCTTCACATTCACAAATTTTTTCGCCCTGTTCAACGGCTTTGATTATTTCGGGAAGTTTATATATATTATGTGTGCCTAAAACAAAGTCTACATAATTTGCACGTTTAAAGATTTCTTCTGCTTTTTGTTGTGCAACACAACCACAGAAGCCGATTTTTAAATTCGGTTTGTTAAGTTTTTTCCATCTGCCCCAAGTCCCGATAAGGCTGTATGCCTTATCTTCACTAAGTTGTCTGATAGAACATGTGTTTACCATAAGGAGATCTGCTTGTTGAGGATCTTGAACTTCTTCATATCCAAAGTGCGTTAACATCCCCAGCATCCTCTCTGTATCTGATTTATTCATTTGGCAACCCATTGTTTCTATATAGACTTTTTTCATGATTTCCTCATTTATTTATTGATTTCTTAACAATTATAATACAAAAATGTGTAATAACTTGACTTTTATTGCTAATGATTATATGCTTTAGGTAAGTCGTTAGTATTTTTGGAATTTTATGGGGTAGTTATGACTAGATATAATATGCTTTCCATGTTGGAAGAAAGAACCAACGAATATGCCGACAGAATAGCGTTGGGTATCAGAACACAATTGGGGTGGAAAGAGTTTTCATATAAAGGTTTGGGTTTGTTGTCAAGGAAACTGGCAAGCCATTTGATTACACATGTAGAGGTAAAAAAAGGCGAATGTTGTGCAATACTTTCTGAATCAAAGCCTGAATACGGCGCTTGTGTTTTTGCATCAATTATGGCAGGTATGACCGTTGTTCCTTTGGATATAAAACTTACTAAATATGAATTGGTATCAATTCTGTCTGATTGTAACCCGACTGTAATGTTGGTTTCTCAATCTTTTGTACAAATTGCTTTGGAAATCCAAAAGGAAGTTCCGTCAATTAAAAATATATTTGTAATTGATGAGCCTTCATACAATTTGGGATTAAAAAGCATTTATGAATTTGACAATGTTTACGATTGCAAATGGAGACACAGAAGTTCAAAATCTACTGCCCTGATTATTTATACATCAGGTACAACAGGTGCGCCAAAAGGGGTTGAAATCTCCTTCGCAAACATGTTCTCGCAGCTTGATTGTCTGGGAGATGCGGTAGATATTATATTACCGGAAAAACGAGGTACAATTCTTTCAATATTACCGATGAACCATTTATTTGAGATGACAGTTGGATTTTCAACCTTCTTGAATTTTGGTTTTTCTGTTTATTATACACAAAGCCTTAAACCAAAAGATATTTTGGGAATTATGGTAGATAAAAAAGTAAACTTTATGATTGTTGTTCCGGCATTTTTAAAATTATTAAAAGCCGCAATTGAGAGCGAACTAAAGAATCAACCAAAATACGTACAAGTCGGGTTTAAGTTGATGTATCATATTGCAAGATTTATTCCGTTTTACGGTATAAAGAAGATAATGTTCAAGAAAATACATGAAAAATTTGGAGGACATTTCAAAGGTTGTATATCCGGCGGAGCTCCGTTAGATGTTGAAGTGGGTCGATTCTTTGAAAGAATTGGTATAAGGTGCTATCAAGGTTATGGTTTGTCCGAGACAAGTCCGGTTGTTGCCGTTAATCTTACAAAACGTTGGGATATGGCATCCGTTGGGCAGCCGCTGAGAGGGTTTGAAGCTAAGGTTGACAAAGAAACAGGAGAACTTCTTTTAAGAGGTGGATCTGTTATGAAGGGTTATCACAATCAACCGGAATTGACTGCCCAAACTATTGACGAAGACGGATGGCTTCACACAGGCGATATCGCAAGAATTTCGCTAGACGGACATTTGTATATCACAGGCAGAATTAAAAATATGATTGTATTATCAGGCGGTAAAAAAGTGTTCCCTGAAGAAGTTGAAGCGGTACTTGAAAAGAGTGAATACATATCAGAGGTTTGCGTCTTGGGTATTTCAAGAACATTCGGTTCAAAAGATGGTACAGAAGAAATTACGGCGGTAATTGTTCCGAAAGAAAATTTGTATGAGAGCCATAGTGAAGAAGAAGTTGAAAAGCTTGTAAAAGATGATGTAAAACTTCTTACAACCCACTTGACACAATACAAGCGCCCTACAAATATTATAATCAAACGTGATCCGTTGCCAAAAACAACAACACGTAAGATTAAACGTAAAGATGTAAAAGAGCTTATAGGAGTATAAATGGTATGAAAAAGATTTTAACTTTAACAATTTTGGCATGTCTTGTTTCAATGTTCACACCTGCATTTGCAGAAAGAACAGAAGGACAACCGGGGTATGTATCAGGTAAAAGCGTTGGTGCAGCCGCAGTTTCATTATTGTTGTGGCCTGGACTTGGGCAATTAATGTTGGACAACCCTGTTGATAAAAACGTAACTCACGCAGTACTTGGCTTGACAGGTATTTTTAGACTTTGGTCATGCTACGATGCGTTGGTTGACAGACGTGGCGGAATTTGGCACAACAGAATTTAGTCAGGTTATATATAAAAAAGGGCCGAAGCAGATGCTTCGGCCCTTTTTATACTTTAAGTATGCTCGATCTGTTCGCTATCCGGACTCGTTTTACTCCGTCCGTACGCAAATCCGCTATGAAAAATATCTTTTCAAAAGACCGTCAAAACCTTTACCATGACGAGCTTCGTCTTTAGCCATTTCGTGAACGGTGTCGTGAATTGCATCATAACCCAATTCTTTAGCTCGTCTTGCGATAGCCATTTTGCCTTCGCAAGCTCCGTGTTCTGCTTGAGCACGAAGTTCAAGGTTTTTCTTTGTAGAATCTGTAACAACTTCGCCCAAAAGTTCAGCAAATTTTGATGCGTGTTCAGCTTCTTCAAACGCATATCTTTTGTAAGCTTCAGAAATTTCAGGATAACCTTCTCTTTCAGCAACTCTTGCCATTGCAAGATACATCCCGACTTCTGTGCATTCGCCTGCAAAGTTTGCTCTCAAACCTTCCATAATTTCGGCATCTTCAACTTTACCGTCACCTACATGATGTTCTGTTGCGTATACTTTTTCTTCTCCGCCAACTGCTTTGAATGTTGTAGCGCCGCAAAGAGGGCATCTGTCAGGCATAGTGTCAGAGTCTGTTGACCATCCGCATACTGTACATACGTATTTCATTATAACCACCTTTCTTTGTTTAACTTTGTTCAGTCTAGCATAAATATATTTTTTTGAAAAGGTAAATCTTGAATGTAATATAAATTTATGTATTGAGACAGCAACGCAGGGTAGAGTTTTGTCTACCGAAAATTGCTTTATACGTCTGCACTCCATTTTTTGGAATCAAATTTGAGATCTTTAACATTCATCTTAAGAGATTTTGTGTAAGGTTGGAGTTTTGAAAGTATTTGGGTTTTCCTCAAGGTTAATTCTTGAGCCACAATTGCGTTTTCGCAGGCCACAACCATAATGCCTCCGCCCATCATAGAGTAGGGTTTTGATTTTTGTGCGAATTTCTCTCCAACAGTTTTTCCCCAAAATTTGTACAAATTGCTTCTGGTAAGTGCTTTTTTAATTTCTTTATGCTCAAGCATTTCGGAAATTATTTCTTCAGTTGATACAAAGTCTGTATATAACACTTTCTTCACGATTTTGTACTCCGACCTTTTTTATGATAAAATGAAAAAATGGAATTGACTCAACTAAATGATAGCATAAAATCCGCTAAAAATATATTGCTGACCTCTCACGTCAACCCTGACGGTGATACTTTGGGTTCTATGTGCGGATTATATGAGTTGATTAATCTGAATTATAAAAAGAAGTGTGAAATGCTTGTTTTGTCAAAGATTCCAAAGATGTATGAATTTTTGCCTAATGTAAAATTAACTAAGCATATAGAAAAATTCGACAAATCAAGGGAATATGATCTTGTTATAAACCTTGATGTTGCATCACTCGATAGAATTTGTGACGGCAAAATCCTTTTTGGGAAGGCAAAGCACACTATAAATATAGACCATCACGAAACGAATATTGGATATGCGGAATTTAATTATATAGAACCATATGCAAGTTCAACGGCAGAGGTTATCTATGGGATAGCAAAGGCTTTAGGATGGAAAATTAATAAAGAGATTGCAATATGTTTGTACGCAGGAATTTTGACCGATACAGGCTCTTTCAGGTTCAATAATACAACACCGAAGTCGCATATATATGCTGCGGAGATGGTTGAACTAGGGGTTTGTCCAAGTGATGTTTACAGAGAATGTTATGAATCTCAGTCCAAAAACATGGTGCTTTTCCAGGCTTATTGTGTGAATAAAGCGGTATTTGCGGACAATGACAGAATAGCATATACGACAGTTTATAAAAAAGATATGGAAAAATTCCATGCACAAGAAGATTTTACAGAAGGTTTGACCGAAAAATTGCGGGCTATCATGTCAACGCAGGTGGCTTTTGTTGCAAAGGAAATGAATAACGGTTGGACAAAAATATCAATGCGTAGCAAAGGTATTGATATTGGTGCTATATGTCAAAAATTTGATGGCGGCGGACATAAACTTGCTGCCGGATGTACTATTAAGAGCGGAATAGATGAATCAATTAAAAAAATATTGGGTGCAATCAGCCAAAAATAGCGGATTTGTTCGTGTGGTAACACGATTAGTCAAATCTATCATCGACAACGATTTCTACGGCAGAGCCGCAGAGATGGGCTTTATGATGGTCATTGGTATTTTCCCGTTTATGCTCTTGTTGATGGCATTTTTTGGTTGGATGGGTAACAGATCATATATGGATTCGGCATTGAAAGTGTTATCAAATATTATGCCGGAACAGGCTATGAATTTGATTTTGACAGTTTTGTCAGAAGTTATGATTTTTGACAAGGGCGGAATAATGGCATTCATCGGCTTTGTGGTTACAATAATTCTTTCTACAAATGTAATGGCAGTGATTTTAAAAGGTTTGAATACTGCATATAAGGTTGAAGAGACAAGGAATTTTGTTTATACCAGAATTTTAGCTTTTATGATGATGATAGTGAATACTCTTGTAGTTTTTTTGAGTATAAACCTTATTGTATTTGGTAAATTGTTGATAAATTTTTCGGTGCATCACTTGCATATGACACATAAAGTTGCGTTTTTGCTTATGACATTACGTTGGCCTGTTGCCTTTTTAGCATTGTATTTTATGGCCTTTTTAATGTATTATATTTTGCCGGATTTGAAAGGAAATGAATCTTTCAAAAGGGCAAGTGCACTTCCGGGAACATTATTTTTCTGCATATTTTGGTTATTGGGTTCTTGGGGATTCTCAATTTATGTAAACAACCTCAAAACGTATAACTTTGTATACGGAATCATTGGGGCATTTATAGTTTTAATGGTCTGGCTTTATTATACATCAATATTACTCCTTGTGGGCGGAGAACTCAATTCTCAGGTTTATAACAAAATTTCACGCAAAGCGAACGAGATAAAAGACGATTTTGAAAATCTGAAAAAATTTGATTAAAGCTGTTTTGTTATCAGCGCAAAGATATCGTTAAAGACGACAAATACCATAAGCAGTATTAAAAACATAAATCCTGCAGTGCCGATTTTGTCAATAACTTCGTCTTCAAGAGGTTTGCCGCGAAGTTTTTCTATCAACAAGAACATAACATGTCCGCCGTCAAGTGCCGGTATTGGCAGGAAGTTTACGATAGCCAAATCCAGCGAAATTATTGCAGTCAGTAAAAGTCCGGAGAAGAATCCATTGTTGTCAATTATATCTCCGCCAACTTTTGTAATCGCAACAATGCCGTGCAGATCTTTTAGAGGAATTTTCCCTGTGAAGATTTGGTATAATCCGTATAATAACATATATGTTTGATCATAAAGATACTTGCAACTTGTTTTTACAGCTGTTCCAAAGCCTTTTGTCGGAACGACAATTTCTTTGGAGTCGAGCTGTATTCCTATCAAGCCTGTTTCTGTCGGGAAAATAGGATTTAATTTAATTTCTTGTCCGTCTCTTAATACTGTAATATTCAATGGTCGCATATTGTCTGATAGTGCATATGATATGTCATTGAGAGTCAATGTACCGTCAGATATTATGTAGCTTTTATCTTTGAGTTCATCTCTCAGCTTCTTTTGTTGTTCGCTAAGGCTTATTTGATTATCTTTGTATTTTTTGAAGCCTTTCAAGGTTTTTTCATCAAGTGTAATTTGTCTCTCAAGTTTATTTTCAGGTAATTGAACCAGCACTTCTTCCGGTATAACTTCGTCTTTTTGATATGCGGGATTAAGTCTTTTT
>JBGUSD010000207.1:0-2045 GCA_045132355.1 Candidatus Gastranaerophilaceae bacterium | reverse complement strand
CATCGTAGATCACGGATATAAAGTTGAATACGATTTGTAATATGAAAATATGCAAAAAAGAGACGGCTTTCACAGGCCGTCTTTTTTGTCGAAATATTCATTCATATGTTGCGGAATCTAAGAAATATGTTCTTAATAACATTATTATGAAGGTTTCTTTTATTTTTGCTATAACTGTTGTATAATTACCTTTAGTTATAGAATTTAAAATTTCGGGAGGTTTTGTAAAATTGAGAGAGAAAGTAAAGTCTTATTATATATTTTTATCTTTGTTATTAGTTTCGGCATTAGTTTTCTTTGTGAGTACAAACATGAAACATTTTGCCCAAAAATATGCTTCGGAAATAATATCCCTGGAAGATAAATATGCAACTCATTATAACAAAACACATTCAACTTCAGACATCGATCTTGTATATACATGGGTAGACGGCAACGATACAGCCTGGCAAAAAGAAAAAGACAAATGGGCAAAGGTATACGGTTTAGAAAAAACTTGGCGCACAAATCGGGCGAGATACGTTGATAACGGGGAACTAAAATATTCTCTTCGTTCTGTAGAAAAATATGCTCCTTGGATAAATAATATATATATAGTCACAAACGGTCAAGTCCCAAAGTGGTTGAATACAGACCATCCGAAAATAAAAATAATAACACATGATCAAATCATGCCAAAAAGCGAGCTTCCAACGTTTAACTCAATGGCAATTGAAGCAAATTTGGCACATATTCCAAATTTATCAGAAAAATTTCTGTACGCAAACGATGATTTTTTTATCGGCAGAGCAGTAACTCCTGGTTTTTTCTATACTCCTAGAGGAAAGTCAAAATTGATAATTAGTGAAACTATTCCTAAACAAGATGAATTATTCGATTACTACTCTCAAGTCGTAAAGTATTCTTTTAATTTAATTTATAAAAAAGATTCTAAGGAAAAAGAAATCCCCGTATTTACCCACAATATAACCCCCTACTTGAAATCTTATTTTTTAGAGTGCGAAAAAGAATACAAAAACGAATTTGAAAAAGTTACAAAAGCGAAATTCCGTCAAAACAATACTATTATAAGATACATAGTTTCATATTATACAAAAAATAAAGGAATGGCGCTTTATGTATCCCCGTTGATAAGGAAAGACTTGTACACAGATACAATAGATACAGATTATTTAGATGCACAAATAAAATTAAAAAAACCGGTATTGTTCTGCATTAACGATGTAGAGATGCTTCAAGATAGCGATAGGGAAATGATAAAGCCGTTTTTGCAAAAACTTTTCCCTGAAAAAAGCGCTTTCGAAAAATAATTGACATATCATATAAAATGGACTACAATTGTGCTATATAGACTAGTATGAGGACATAGAAATGAAAAAATCTGGTTTTACCTTGGCAGAAGTATTAATTACATTGGGTGTTGTTGGTGTTGTAGCCGCATTGACACTTCCTGCAGTAGTTGTAAACTACAGAAAGACCCAAATCGGCACATCATTAGCAAAAGCTATTAATACGTTGGAAACGGCAAATCAAGCAATATTTGAAGATAAAAGTATATCTGAATTGAGTGACCTTGATGGTGATTATATCCCTGATATTTTACAAAAAAATGTTATTCTAAAAGCCGACGGCGGAAATAACTCCGGTTATTACTCCACAAAAGATGGGATTGCATATAAGCAAAATGGGTCTTGGAGATCGGTTGATTTTATGGGGAATACAAATGCTTACAGTGGCAAATATACGGAAGTAGTAATTGATATAGATGGTGCTCTTAGCGGGCAAAACAAACCCGGTGTAGACAGGTTTTTGGTTTGGGTTGACGATAAAGGCTCTGTTGTCCCTTACGGTTCTGCTATGTACGCTCAATATATATCAGGTGGTTGGGCAACATCCTATATTAGATATAACAACACTTGGAAAGAATTTTGTAATGACAACGAAGTAATTGAGGCTTGGTATTGTACAGGTAATATCGTAGATCACGGATATAAAGTTGAATACGATTTGTAATATGAAAATATTTTATATATAAATAAGAATCT
>JBGUSD010000206.1:0-4218 GCA_045132355.1 Candidatus Gastranaerophilaceae bacterium | reverse complement strand
TGAAAGTTGGCAGAAAAATCTTTTTTCAAATGTCCCATTAAAGCCCACAAACCCAAAATAGAAAAAACCCAAAACTCATGCAGGTATACACACTTTCACAAAACTGCCCAGGTTGGATACGAACTAGCTAAATCGTAAAACCATAATAACCACGCTGTTTTAGGCGTGTCTAAATATCAATATTTTGTGAACCGTGCACCAAAATTTCGGGGTTAATTTGTAAATATTTATAACATTTATATTATATTACATATTGAATATGCTTAATATATGAGTTATAATATAAATAGATTTATTATAACATAAAGGTTAATATTATGGATAGCAAAACAATACTAAGACGCAATTACCAGAAGAAATTTGATGCATTAAAAAAAGTTATGATAGAAATTCCTCCTCAAGGTTGGCTAAAAACAATCAGAGATTTTTTAGGCATGACAACTTCTCAACTTGCAAAACGAATTGGGGTATCTCAGCCGAGAGTTTTTGCTATGGAGAAGAATGAAAAGAATATAAAAATATCTACAATGGAAAGAATTGCAGATGCTTTGGATTGCGATTTTGTCTATGCAATTGTTCCAAGGGAAAAGTTTGATGATATTATTTATAAACAAGCACAAAAGAAAGCCAAGAAAATTCTAAGCAAAGTAAATAAAAATATGGGGCTTGAAAATCAACTGGCAGAAAAAGATGTACTTGAAGATGTATTAAAAGATATTGTCAAAGATTTGTTGTACAAGAACTCTAAAAAACTTTGGGATGAGGAGGAATAAGATTATGAACATATTTGAAACAGATGATAATTCAACTCCTCTGACAGAAGAAGAAAAACAAGGATTAAAAGCCGGATGGATTACTAATCATTCCGAATTAAACGAAATGGAAACAGCAGGAATTGCTGAAGCTGAAATTTGGCTTATGACAAATAAAAAAGATATTTTATCCGAAAGTTTTTTGAAAACTATAAGTTAATAGTTACAATGATAATTTATTGGAGGTTGTTTCGGTGGCGGAATGTTTTATTATATGGGCGATTGAGGCACTTCCCTCAAAAGGAGAATGAGGTAATCGAAAAGTCCAGAATGCCCGGTTATTAGGATAAAAAAGTCCGGCGATTTTCTTAAAATTTTCTTGATATTGCTGATTTTGCCCTGTGTGTTTGGATTTTAGCACCGGGCAAAATAGAAAAATTTGTATAGTTGATATGATTATTTATAGGTATTTGTTTTATTTTTTGTTCAATATTGTTCAAAAGTCTATATAATTGGCTTTTTGGCGTTCACAAAATTCGCCAAATTTTAATAAAATTTTTGACGAAATTTGCAAAATGAGGTAATTGAAAAATAATTATCGTTTAAAAGTCGGAAGTAATTTTTTTAGTGGGAAATCGCTTCCCTGACTTTATTTAATAAAGATTTTATCAAAATAAATTCCAAAACTTTAAGATGAGTTTTCCAAGACTAAATGTAAAAAATATCGGATTAATTTTACCCCTCAAAGACGGAAGCAGAATTGAGAGAAAATAGTGGATTTTTGCAAAATTTTAAATTCAAACCGTGTTTAAATTGCGTTTAAAAGGTGTTCAAAAGCAGTTTTATAAAATTTTCTGCTTAAAATTCAGATATAATCTGACATAAAACAACACATTTCCCCCTCAAACACTTCCATTTTGAGAGAAAGCAGTCTAACATACAGTAGCTTTAATAATAAATAAGGATACGGTATGGCAGACATTAATAATAATGATATTTGGATAGATGTTGAAACTTTAGCAAAACTCAAAAACATTACACGCAGAGCAGTTCGGCTTGCATTGAACCAAAACAAATATGAATACAAAGTTGAAAATATTAGAGGCGGAAAAACATACAAAATTAAATTATCAACGCTTGAAGAAGAACTCCAGCTTAAATATTTTCAAGAATATTATGATGATTATAAAACGTGCGAGAATGAAGTTATTGAATTATCAAACCTAAACATCAAACAAGAAAAACTAATTTCTGAAAACCAACGAAAAATTGCACTTGCAAAATATGATCTGATTTATGCTTGGCTTGATTTTAGAAAAGAATATAAACGTGATAAATTGAAAACCGGCGGAAATATTCCAGATAAAGAATTCTTGCAATTATATAATACGGGAATGTTTCAGGAAGAGATTTTTAAAATCCTGGGCAAAGTCTCAATCGGCTCACTTTATCGCTGGCGAGCACTTTTGGATTACAACAAAGATTGGACAGCACTTGTAGGGCAATATAAATATTCAACCCGTAAGGAATACCGAACAACATTAAACGAAGAACAGATTAAAATATTTATACAGATTTTGTTATCGCCAAGTGCATTTTCAATAGGTAAAGCAATATCACTTACCAAGCATATATTAAAAGAACGCGGGCAGGAAATTTTGCCCAAAGATATTACTTTTAGAAGGTACGCAGAATGGTTCAGAGATAATAATTTTGATAAATGGACTCTCGCAAGAGACGGAGAGAAAGCACTTAAAGATAAAGTAAGTCCGTTCATAGTTAGAAACGCAGCACTTTTAAAAGCGGGGCAAGTGCTTGTTGCCGACGGGCATACACTTAACTTCCAAGTGATAAACCCGTTTACAGGCAAACCCTGCCGAGCGACTTTGCTTGGGTTCTTGGATTGGAAATCCGGCGGGCTTGTCGGATACGACATTATGCTTGAAGAATGTACGCAAAATATAGCATCGGCTCTAAGAAATGCGATTTTGAAAATGGACCATATCCCTGAATACGTTTATCAGGATAATGGCAGAGCCTTCAAAAGCAAGTTCTTTAACGGGGATAAAAAGTTTGAGGAATTAGGGTTTACAGGAGTCTACAATAAACTCGGAATAAAGCCTGTCTATGCCACTCCATACAACGCTCGAGCCAAGGTTATCGAGCGTTTCTTTTTGGATTTTCAGGAAAGTTTTGAAAAACTGATTCCAAGCTATATCGGGACAAGCATTGAAAATAAACCGGCATATTTGATGCGAAATGAAAAGCTACACAAAAATATTCACGAAAAATATTCATTCACCCCAACCATTGAACAAGCTCTTAAAATGATAGAAAAATGGCTTGAATTCAAGCATTCTCAACCCTGTCCGAATGCCAAAGATAAAACCATTCAAGAGGTTTTAAACGAAATCGAAAAGCAAAATATTGACGAAAACTCGCTTGACGATTTGATGATGGCGCAAGAAATAAAATCAATCGGAAGAAACGGAATAAGGTTTTTGAAAGCGGATTATTTTGACGAGGCACTTTATGGTATCAAAGAGAAAACCGTCATAAAGTACAGTCTGTTTGACCTTTCATATATCAAAGTATATTCGATGAAAGGCGAATTTATCTGTAAGGCAAACCGAATAACAGAAACCCACCCGCTTGCTTATCAAATGGGCGATATTAAAGATATTGAGGACTACAAGCAAAAGATTGAAAAACAACAAAAGCTTCGCAGGAAAACAATTAAGGCAGTTCGCGAACATTTCAATTTAGAAGATATGGATTATCTTGAAAAAGAATTAATGCAAAATATTCGATTACCTCAACCCGAACCGATTAAAGAAATAACGGTTCAACCTGAGCCAAAGCAAAAACAGGATTTTGAACCGAAAGTTAAGACTTCAATAGTTGCACGGCCTATATTTAAGAGTGCATACGAGCGTTATGAGTGGCACATGCAAAACGGCTGTATCTGCCAAGAGGACAGGACGTGGTTAACTAATTACATAAAATCAGACGAATACAAAGAAATATACGGAAAGGAGCAGTAATGAAAAAAGTCTTCGTAAAAACAAAAAACGTGAAACAACTAATCTCGATGATGAACCGTCTGCGCGAAAGAGAAGACGGAGTTCCAGGAATGGGACTTATCTATGGCGAACCAGGGCTTGGCAAAACTTACGCGATTACTTGGTGGGCGGCACAAAATGATGCAATACTAATCAGGAGTGCCAACCTTATGTCCGCGAGGTGGTTACTGGAAGAAATGGTTGAAGAATTAGGCGAAATCCCATATAACAAGTTCTCGGATATCTTCAATCAAGTTGTATCGCAATTAATCAAAACTCCAAAAACTATTATTGTAGATGAAACGGACTATTTGACGATTGATTCTCGGGCGGTTGAAACTTTAAGGGACATTCACGATAAAACGAATGTCCCTATTGTTTTAGTCGGAATGGGTACTGCTAAT
>JBGUSD010000205.1:0-6066 GCA_045132355.1 Candidatus Gastranaerophilaceae bacterium | reverse complement strand
GCTCTGTGCTGACTATTAATACAGGATTTTTTGACCCTCAAAATGGCAAAACAATATCTTATATTGTGACGGACAGAAATACGGTTGCAGACCCGAGATTTAATGAGAATATTTTGTATAATCCGACTTTGATGAAGAATATGGATAAAATATTAAACAGGTCAGAGTTTAGAATTGTGGAATGTGATAATAAATATAGATACGAAATTGCTCCGCACAGTGCGGAAGTCGATTTTGGCTGCAATATTATAACTTCAGCTCAGGGTGGTCCTATGATTTTGCCGGAGCTCAGGTTAGAAGAAGAATTCTTTGTTGTAAAAGATGCAGACGGCAATGTTATACGTGAATCTGCGTCAGTTTTGCATAAGGTTTCAAGAACAATTATTGGCATAAAAGGAGATGATGCCCATATCCTTATAATAACGGATAAACACCCGATGGATATGTATGAAGTACAGGCTTTGTGCAAAAAATTAGGTTTTGACAGAGCAATGGCATTTGATGGCGGAAGTTCAACATCATTTAATTATAAAAAAGATATAGAAGTAATTTCTACCGTTGGTGACGGTGGCGGAAGATTATTAAAATCATTTATGATTATTAAAAAGTAATTTGTTTACGAAATGTAAATAAATATTGATATATTAAAAATATTTAGCAAAATATTTTTGTACTTAGTTTTATTATAAAAGGTGTAGTGCAAAGAATGAAAGCAGGTATTTATGACAAAAGTTAGTGCAGTATCAGGTTATAATGCATATACAAAAGCTGGTAATCCGTATAATCGTACAAAAGTCGGTAAAAAAACAGGTGCTATAATTGGCGGACTCGGAGCAGCCGTTTCGGTTGCAGGTTTCGGTTTTATGGCAAAAGTTGCTAAGGGTGAAGGACAAACAACATTCAAAGCCCTATTGGAATTAGTTAAAGAATCAAAAGGTATTGTAGTTGCAAGAGCACTCAAACCATTGGCAAGTGCATTCATTGTGGGTGCAATGGTTGATATGGGTGTAAACATGATAAGAAAACATAAGGCAGATAAGGCTGCAAAACAAGCTTAATTGGAAAAATAAAATTAAAAAGGACCTCCTTCTGAGGTCCTTTTTTTATTGGTTATTATTTTACAAAATAGTTTGCATTAACATTGGCATTAAGTTTGACGGTACCTGTTTCGATAGGAACAGAAGAACCCATTGCGGCTTCCGGTTCAGCTGCATCCATAGTCATACTTTTAGCCATCATATTGTACATTACTCGTCTGTTTGCGCCTGCTGTGTTGCAGCTTCCGCTTATTGACTGAACACCTGTTACCATAGTGCCTGCTGCCGCAGCCATTTTATCAGCTCTTGCTCTTGTCTTTTTTGTAGCTGTTACAAGAAGTTCATCACATTGGTTTTCGTATGATGATAGAGTGAAATTCAGGTTATCTATATTTGTTGCTCCGAGTAGAATAGCCTTATCAATCAATGAACCGGCTTTGTCGATTGCTTTTGTGTGAACGATAATTCTGTTTGAAACTTGATATTTGTCTAAAATTCTTTTATTGTTTGTATATGTGTATATAGGTTGTGCACTAAAGTCTGAGGTTTTAACATAATCACCATTTTGGGTATTAATCATACTTTTCATTGTATTGTATACCTTGTCAGAAATTTCTTTGTTTTGCTGAGTTGCTTTTTGCATTGATTTGTTATCGTAGGTAACGACAGCTATAGAAATTTCAACGGTATCAGGTGTCAATTCTTTGTAAGATGTTGCAGATGAATTAATGGATCCGCGTTTTTCTACGTCTGCAAAAGCGGCAGTTGATAGCAACAAGCAACATATTGCGGTGATTGCCAAAATCTTTTTCATATTTTTCTCCTTATTTATGTAATGTTTCGTCTGAATTCTCGCTGTTATTAAGAGCTTCTTTTTCTTCTTTAATAATTTGATTAAGCATTCTTGCCTGAGATTGCAATTTAATTCTTTGCATAAGCATATTCATTTCTTCTTCGCTTAATTCTTTCGGAGTCTCTATTGATACAGAAAATCTTTGTTTGTTTGCAATAAAACAAGTCATTGCGAAGATTGCCCAAAGCATTATTCCTTGGTATACATTTAGGAAATATCCGGAAGCAAAGTGATTCCAAATGCTCATAGCAACAAGTCCCGGGAACACAACAAATCCTGCAGCAAGGCAAGTTACTATAAAGATTGCCATTAATATTCCTCTAAACCCTGATATTTGTATTATTTTTGCATTTCTTTTCATTAGTCTTCCTTTATCATATCAAGAAATTCTTCTTCCGTTAATATTATAACACCTAAATCTTGAGCTTTGTCTAATTTTGATCCGGCATTTTCTCCTGCAAGTACGAAGTCAGTCTTTTTAGATACGGAAGATGAGGTTTTTCCGCCGTTTTGTTTGATTATTTCAGATGCTTCATCTCTTGTCATATTTTGTAATGTACCTGTCAAGACAAATGTTTTTCCGCCAAGTTTGTTTGATGTAGGCTGCTCTTTTGATATAGGATTTATGCCCAAATCTTTCAATTCGTTGATTAGTTTAAGACTGTTTTCATTGTGGAAGAATTCATACACTGATTCTGCCATCTTGTCACCCACACCATCTATTGAGGTTAAATCTTCTACGCTTGCGTTTAAAAGTTCATCAAGCGACCCGAATTTTTGAGTAATCAAATCTGCGGTTTCTTTCCCGATGTGTCTTACTGAAAGGGCCGTAAGCAGCCTGTTTATCGGTCTTGTTTTACTTTCCTGAACAGATGAATACATATTGTATGCGGATTTTTCTTTTATGCCGTCAAGCTGCATAAAGTCCTGCATCGTAAGCCTGTACAAATCAACTGCATTGCTGATAAATTTTTTGTCATATAACTGTTGAATTATTGATGGGCCTATTTTATCAATGTCCATAGCCTCTTTTGATACCCAATATTCAATTTTTGCAGTAGCCTGTTGAGAGCAATCTTTGTTTGTACAGTACAGGTTAACCTCGCCCTCCCTTGCTTCAAGCGGTGCTCCGCAAGCCGGACATGTGCTTGGTGTTTTGTATGGCGGCAGAGAATTGTGTTCCTCCGTTTCCATAATCTTGATAACCTTCGGAATAATTTCTGCCGCTTTTTTTATTAAAACGGTGTCTCCGATTCTTATATCAAGTCGTTTTATTTCGTCAAAGTTGTGCAAACTCGCACGAGAAACGGTACTGCCAGCAAGTAGAACCGGTTCAAGTACAGCAACAGGGGTTACGGCACCTGTTTTCCCTGTGTTCAATTCAATATCAAGAAGTTTTGTTGTAACTTCTTCCGGCGGGAATTTGAATGCAGTTGCCCATTTTGGTGCGCGAGAAGTAAAGCCCAAATCTTGCTGATAATTGATTTTATTTACTTTTATAACAACACCGTCAGTTGCATAATCAAGGTCAAAACGCTTGGAATCCCACTCTCTAATGTACTCTATTGCGCCGTCCATATTCTCAACGTGGCGTATATTCGGATTGATTTTAAATCCGAGTTTTTTAAGATACATCATTCCGTCATAGTGCGTTTTTGGAGGGTTTTCAATGTTTTCAAAAACAGATGAGTATACAAATATAGACAAATCACGTTTTGCCGTAATTGTACTGTCAAGTTGCCTTATAGAACCGCTTGCGGCATTGCGTGGGTTTGCAAAGACTTTTTCCCCTTTTGCCAAATTTTCTTCGTTAAGTTTTTCAAAAGAAGTTTTTGGCATATAAATTTCACCTCTGACCTCAACATCAACAGGTTCAAAAAGTTTTAGGGGTATTGCTTTGACGGTTTTTAAGTTTGTTGTAATGTCTTCTCCCGTAACGCCGTCACCTCGTGTAACTCCTCTTACAAAAATACCTTTTTCATATGTCAGAGCAATAGCAAGACCGTCAATTTTGAGTTCACAAACCAAATCAACGTCGTTGCCGGTTTCTTTAGAAACTCTTTCGTACCATTTGTATAATTCTTCATCATTGTAGGTATTATCAAGGCTGTAAAGTCTGTATTTGTGTTTGTGAGGGAAGAATTTTTCACTCACAGAGCCGACCCTTTGGGTTGGACTATCAGGAGTTTTTAAAAGGGGATATTGTTCCTCAAGTTGTTTCAGTTCTGCGAACATCTGATCATACTCAAAGTCACTCAAATACGGGTTGTCCTCAACGTAATATTTATAATTACTTTTATTTATTTCATCTTTAAGAAAATTGATTCTGTCTAAGACTGATTCCATATTTCCCCTCACAAACATTCTAACACAATTACCTGTAAATTTTTGTAAAAAAATAAAACTGTTCAGGTCAAATAAATAATTCAACGGTTTTGTAATAAGCAGATAAAGGTGAAAAAATGGTAAAAATGATTTCAAGTATAGTAGAATATCCAAACAGAGTGCTAAAAAGCGGTAAAACAATTTCTACAAGTGCGCATGCAGGCAAGACAAGTTCATTTGTATATGATTCTAATGACAAACTCCAAATGCTGAGAGATAAAGTAGTAACGAGATCCAAAGATGGTGAAAATACAGTTATTACTGTTACAAAGAAATATTTTTATAACATAAAAGATTCATTGATTGAAAAAGTTACCACGACCAGAGTTTATGACAAATTAAAAAATCTTGTAAAAGAAACAATTGAAAAAGTTAATTATTAAGAATATTACAATATGTAAAAAAAATAAAAAGATTGAAATTTCCGGCATAAGAAATACTTATTATATATAAGATATAATACTTTAAATATTTTGAAAGAGAGCAAAATCAATGGTCTATGGCGTTGGCTATAAACAAAACTTTGGCAAAATGACTATGCCAAAGTATATACAAAGGCAGAGTCGGACTTCAAGAACGGGTTCGTCTCAAGAATTGTCAGGTTCTGTACATGTAGAGGCTAAAAAGGCACAAAAAACGGACGCTTCAAATAATACGCAGCAAATGTCGTGGAGTAATTTGACTAGTGCAATGTCAACCCTAAATTCCACATTTGGGGCTATTACTGGTGCCACGCATGTTGGCCAGGTTGATGGTAATAATAGGGAAGCTCTTATTAACGAAATTAATGAGCTTTCGGTAAAGATAAATGAAAATGTTGATTCAAGAATATCGTTAGAAGGAGAACTACAAGAGGTTTCGGGTGAGTTATCTCAAGCAGAAAGTGAATATGCGAACTTAGATGCTGAAGTGCAGGAGATTGGGACGAAAGACAGGGAATATTCTTCTAATATACAAAAAAGTGATTCTGATTTAAGTACGGCAGAGAGGGATTTTAACACTGCTAGCAAAAATACAGAAACGAGTTTGAAAAAGAAAGAAACAGCGGTAAGTAAATATACAGAATGTCAGAATAAGACACAAATATGTACTGAAAAGTTGAATAATGCTAATAATGAATTATCCACAGTAAATAATAAGGTTGGTTCTATACAAGAAAGATTAAGCGCCTGTACAGATGAAAATCAAAAGGTAGTTATTCAGATGGAATTGGAGTCTGCGATTGCGGAACAAACAGCTGCCCAGGCAAAAGTTGAAAGTGCTAAAAGTGAGCTTGAAACTGCAAAACAGGAAGAAGAGCAGGCAAGGGTTGAAAAAGAACAGGCAGAAGAAGATTATAATGTGGCAAAACAAGAAGAGGAAAAAGCATCTGCAAATTATGATGAAATAAAAGAACAAAATGACCAATTAAAACAAGAATATAAAAATTTTAAATCACAAAACAAAGAAAAAATAAAAGAACATCATGATTTACAGAACAAAATAAATAATCAAAAAACAAAAGTAGATAACATATATAAAGAACTTGAATCCAAAAAACAAAGTTATCAAGTACTAAAAGAAGCGTATGAGGCTAAATGTCGTCAGGCAGGGGTACAATCTCAGATTGGTGCTGGTGTACAACGAAATTCTAACATTGTAACGAGCTTAAGTGTCAGCGGAGAACCTCGTAATGATGTAGAAGCTAAACTCATAAGTCAAATGCAAGGTGAAGTAAATAATGGCTATAAGCCAATGAATGGAGTCGTTTCCAGCTTTTCAAGAAGCGGGGAGCCTTCTGGGACAGACCCT
>JBGUSD010000204.1:0-13687 GCA_045132355.1 Candidatus Gastranaerophilaceae bacterium | reverse complement strand
ATTAGCAGTTGCCGAAAATACAACAAGTAATGATACTGCAAAAATACTTTTTAACATTTTTTTCATATAAGTTTTCTCCTTTTTTATATTATAGATATAAACAATATACCATCTTTTATAACAACACGGTAATCATATAATAAACATGATTACTGTTCAATTTATACTCAAAATTATTTAATAAAAATTTTAGATTTTAATGAAGATATGAAACTTACAGGAGACAATGTTGTAAGAGTAAAATTTACAAACGGAGCATACAAAGACTTCCCAGAATCTCAAAGAATTACAGATTCTCTTGTTATGATAAAAGCTGTAGGCCACACAAACGGCAACTCTATTTCTATTTTAGAAGATAAAGAAAATGACTGCTACTATATGTTCCAAGGAGATGTTACATATTGCGATGCGGCACTATATGCAAATGAACTCTCAGTAGTATTTGAAGACAAAGAACGTGCAAGAGAAACGTTGGACAGAGTACGTGAATTTGTAAAAAACAACAAAACAATATACTGTTCAACTCACTGTCCGGAAGGATATTTGAATATTGAACAGAAAAAGTTCATATCATTATAGCAAAAATAATCAAATCCTGAATATAAAAAGGCTTGTTTTTCTGACAAGCCTTTTTATTTGTCTTATACTGAATTAATAAAATATAAATCAATATATTTACAAGGATTCTCTGTATATTGAAGTCACAGCTTCTCTTGTTGCTTTTGTAGGAGCAATACCCAACAAACCATCCAAAGACGGGGTTGTAAATGCCAAATCTGTAAGTTTTTCTACATCGTTTGCCGTAAAGCCTTCATCTTTCAACTTGTTTGGAACATCGACTGATTTTAGCCACTCATATACGCCATTTGCAGCAGATTCGGCACTGCTAATATTTTTTACAATTGGTTCCAAAATATAGTTCAATGTTTCTGATTTAGCACTATAAATATTTTTTATAACAGCAGGAAGCAATATTGCCAAACCCAAGCCATGTGAAAAATCTGGTTTCATTGCACTCAATGGATGCTCCAATGCATGGGTATAGTGCAACAAACCATTGTCAAAACATACTCCTGCAATCATCGCAGCATAACACAAGTAATATCTTGCCTCTTTATCTTCAGGATTTTTAATAGCCTTAGGTAAATATTTACCGACAAGCTCAACTGTTTCTCTTGCAAGAGTAATTGTGTACGGAGAAGCAACTATTGACGTTGCAGCTTCAACAACATGGTTTACTGCATCTATTGAAACATATCTTGTTTGTTTTGGAGATAATCCTATCATCAGGTCAGGATCATCTATTGCAAATTCAGGATAAATGCAATCATATGCAATAGCGGGCTTATAATTTTTCTCCAATATCGTCGCAACAGCAAATCTGTTTGTCTCACTACCTGTCCCATGTGTCAGATTGATTGCAACAACAGGAACGGCTTCTGTTGGCGTAAATTTAAATGTATAAAGATTGCTGCCTGTTTCATTTTTATATTTCAAAAGAATCGCAACAGACTTCCCTGCATCTGTTGGAGACCCTCCACCAATCGTAATTACGGCTTTTGCGCCAAATTCACGGCCCATATTTGCAGCCTCATCTATTGCATCAGTCGTTGGATTTGGAGTAACCTTATCATAATTAATATACTTTATGTTATTATCTTTTAAGGCTTTTTCCACAACAGCCCAAGCTCCGGTTGATTTATATGCATTTCTTCCTGACATTACAATAACTTTATCTATGCCGCGAGATGCATAAAGTTTTGCTATATCTTCAATTTTATGAATTGCTCCACAGCCAAAATATACCGTTGTTCTTGTTCTGATTTCTCTTACTTCATTAATGTTTAAGTCTTTTTCCCAATTAATCATAGTTAAATACCCTTTCTTATATATTAATACTTCTATTATAACCTTCTTCGCAAAATTTTCTTATACTTCAGATGCAAGGCCATATCCACCAAAACAAAAAACATATTTAGCAAATACAGCCAAAAAACCCAATCATAATAGAAAAATATTTTATGGATAACCCCGCAAATATACCCTACAAGTATCAGGCAGGAAAACGTCAGGCTTTTCCCTTTTACACTTTTTGCTTTAAACGTTTTATAGGCGGCAATAGGCCAACTCACCCCAAAACATACCATCATTCCGGCTTCAAGTACGCTCATTTACAAACCTCCGCGCTCAATTACTTAGCTGATAGCTTTTTATCGATTGCTTCCAAAACTTTTTCAACGGTAGCTTCAGAGACAACGTCATCGTCAACCTTTACGTACGGAGCTTTTGAATATTCCCAGTTAATTGAACAAAGACCTAGGCAGTTGCTTCCAACAACCTCTACTTTGTCACCATATCTCTTAGGAATAATTTCGTTTAATTCCTGCAAATTAGCACCTCCCATAACAAAACATGTAGTTCCGACGCATACTTTCACTGAAATTTTGTCCATACTTATCTCCTTTATATAAACTGAACATTAACCTTTTTCAAATATTTTTCTTCCAAAACTTTAGCCATTTGTTTTATTATATTTTTTCTAATTTCAATTTCAATAGGCAAATTCGGATCATAGTGAGCCTTATTCATCTGCGCCCCGACAAGAAAATTGATAACATCACTGTCAAGCAAAAAATCCATAAGCGTTTTCGCAGCATTATTTTCGGTTTTTCCGCTTTCAAGATATTCTAAAGTCTTTGTCAGCGTTAAAATACCTTCCGTAACCAAATCAACACCATCCATTTTGGATAAACCCGGTAATTTGCCGGAATTTATCGAAAGGTCAGCGGTTACAGGAATATTCAATTCTCTTGATATAATATTGGCAGTCGTTCCGCCTGATATTGCCTTCTTACCCTTAAATTCCATAAACGTTTTTGCGTAATATCCGTCTTTTTCTCCGTGGAAAGGCGGGCCTGTAAAAATCAAGGATTCGCGCGGATCTCTGCAATATATTGAGACAATAGACGTATCATCTTTCAATTCTCTGTCCGGTGCAATCAACTCTATCTGATGAACAAGATATTCACTCAAATCTTTTGACGAAATTTCAGGTTCTTCCTCAAGTTTATTGAGAATAATCTTTATTAAACCGCTTCTTTCAAGCCCAAGCGGAAATTGTTTTGTCCCCATAGCAACCTGCGTTGCACCATCAGAACAAAATATAATTCTGTCATACTTTTCAAGATTTATATTATAAACCTTCATTCTGCGGTTTTTAAAATCCTTAGACTGGATTGTCTGAAATTCCGGTTTTAAAACCTCGCCGTTTCTAATCCATATAAAATCAGGATTACCTTCTTCTACGATTTTTGCCTTGCCGTTTTCAAAACAGTCAATAGCTGAAAACGTTGAATAGCTTATGCCTCTAACCTTACAAACAGGCAGAGAATTCATAATTATTTCGCAAGATTTTTCAATATCCGAATGGTTTTCCATAAACTTTAGAAGCATTGTGGACGTCATACATGCCAAAATATTCGCCTTAATACCGCTTCCCAAACCATCAGAGAGAACCGCAACAACACGATTCATATTCGGGAATCTGTTTGATGAAAAGTAATCACCATAGGCATTTTGGTTATATTTCTTTTTTTGAGAACAAGCTATATCTATGAACATATTTATTTCTTATCCTCTTTTGAATTTGGGTCATAACCTTCTGCAATAGAGCTTAAAAGTAATTCCGTTTCAACCATATGTTCACCGAGCAAACTCGCAATTTCCTGAACGGTTGCGATATTTTTTGTGATAACTTCTCTTGCCTTTTGCGCAATTTTAGATCTGTCTATTTCTGATTTTGTAACATCTGATATAACAGCACCGATAAGCTCATTATCTTCAATAGTAAAGATACTTATATCATAAACCTTATCACCAATTGCATAGTGCTCCTGATGGATATCTTTACCCGTGTCGAGTGCAGATTTGAACAATTCAGGGAAAGTTATAATTCTGTCAATGCTTGCACCTGTCAAACCATCCTGACGTGAAGCAAAAACCTCATACATTTCCTCTGACAAAAACATATGTTCAAATGAATCGTTAGCTTCGACAATTTCCATATTTGAATCGACAATTACAACAGCAGACGGCATACATCTGAGCATTGCGGCAGCCTTTCTGACTGCAATTTTTCTCATATAAGATACACACTGAGAAGGCTCTGCATCTCCTGCAATAAGAGCATTTACAAACTCTCTGCAGCTTGCATAACCGCAGCCGGAACAGTTCAGTTCGTCTTCTTCCGAATGCTTGCTGATTTTTCGCAACGCTTTTGTAACTTGTTCAATAGAATATTCAACCTTTTCAACTGGCTCCGGTTTGTATTCCATCTCAACAACTTTTCTCGGTTCTTTTGGAACATCATCTCTGTATTGGGTATTTGCATATATATCAGAGGTAATCAAAATTCTTGATTTTTCGCTTGATAAACAAGGCCCGTTTATACATCCGCCGGAGCAACCTAAAGCCTCAATAAATATCTTATTTTCGACTTTATCAGGATTAAGATTTTTCAATGATTTATCAAAACTTTCCAATGAACTTACCGCAATAAAAGTAACGTCATCTTTTTCTATGCCAACCCTTTTTATAGTTTCATTCATTCCGCCTTCCAACGGATACAACGCACCCTCATAAGCATTTTCCGGAACAAAGTGACACGTTTCATCTGTTTCAATATTTTCTATATCAATAAATTCTTCTTTCACCCAATAATTCAGCTCATCAAAAGTCAATGCAACAGACATCAGCTCAGGATTTGCATCAGCCTCATTCTTCTTTGCAATACAAGGGCCGATAAATACGACCTTAATATCGTCACCCAACATATCCTTTAGTAATCCGCAGTGAGTAAGTGCCGGAGACGCAACAGGTGTGATACATTTTGCAAACTCGGGTTTGTATAACCTTATGTAATCATCAATTACAGGGCAAGCAGATGATATAAACATACCCTTTTCCGCACTATTAAGCAATTTCGCAGTCTGAATTGAAACCTCTTGAGCACCTAATGCTGTTTCAGACACTCCGGCAAATCCCAATTTTTTAAGGACTGCAATCATTTTTTCTTTTGAAATATTATAAACCCCTGCCCAGCTTGGAGCTAAAGATACATAAACTTTTTTACCGGTCAGGAACAAAGCTTTTACGACATCTATATCGTTTCTTACCCTTTTTGCACCTGCAGGACAAATCTGAACACAGTGTCCGCATGCCACACACTTTTCGTTTATAACAGATGCACTGCCGTTTTGAATTCTGATTGATTTTACATGGCATCCTCTAACACATTTGTAGCAGTCGTTACATTCATTTTTGAGTGTATAAACAGGATTTTGTCTTTCCATTTTTCTTAACCCCTTTTGCATTAACCTAAATTCATTATTTTTCTGTATGATTCCAGAACCTCAAAGATTTGTTCCTGTGTAACATTCGTATATTCTTTGTCGTTTATTATAATTCTTGGGCCTTCGGAACATTTATTTTCGCACAACGCTCCTACGATTGTTATGTTTGCTTCCAGTCCGTTTTCTTCTACATATTTTTTTATGTATTCCAGATTATCAAGATTTCCTTTTGCAAAACAGGCACTGCCCATGCACACTTTAATTTCTGTTGTCATTGTTATTTATCTGTTACCTCTTCTTTACTTGTAAATTGTAAAAAACTTCCTATTAAGTTTTCATTCCACACTTTAATATCTTTTGGAACATCCAAAATACATGGGGTGAAATTCCAAATATATTTTATTCCTGAACCTGCCAAATAATTTGCAACCCCTTTTGCGTAATCTCTTGGTACAGTCAAAATCGCCATATTAACACCAAGCCTTTGCGCGAGGTTACCGACCCTTGTAACATCAAAAACTTCTTTTCCGTTAATCGTTGTCCCGATTTTTTTGGCATCATTATCAAACATTGCAAGAATATTCAATCCATAATCCTTAAAACTGTCATATTTTGCAAGTGCGGAACCAAGATTACCGGCACCTACAATAAAGGCGTCTCTTGTTTTTTTAAAGCCTAATTTTTCTTCAATAGCTCTTTTCAATTCTTTGACATCATATCCAACACGGCATTTGCCTGAATTTCCGAGATATTTCAAATCTTTTCTTACCTGAGAATTGTCTATATCCAAAAACTGAGCAATTTTTGCACTTGAAATATATTGCTCATCATCTCTCAAGTCGTCTAATATATAATGATATAATGATAATCTGTCTACAACTTTTTCAGGAATACTCATTTTTCATAACTCCATATGCATATATTAACCCTTCTTTTTAATTTTGGCAATAAAAAGAAAAGCTGAGGCTCGATTTTTTCAAATCAAGCCTCATTTTGTAATTAATTTAGACAATACCTTCATATGCATTTAAGAAGATTTGTTTAATTTCACTCATCAACGGATATCTTGGGTTTGCACCTGTACATTGGTCGTCGTATGCTCTTTCTACCAATACATCAAGATTTGCCATGAATTCATCTTCTTTAACGCCGAATTCTCTTATTGATTTTGGCAAATTGATTTCTGTCATCAAGTCATCGACTGCTTTAATCAATAATGCAACTTTTTCATCATCATTCTTTCCGCCCAAATGAAGCTCGTCTGCAATCTGACCGTATTTAGCCTTCGCACATGGGAACTTATATTGAGGGAATATTGCTTGTTTAGTAGGTTTATCTACTGCATTGAATTTGATGATTTGTCTGATTAACAAAGCATTTGCAACACCGTGAGGAATATTATACATAGCACCTAGTTTGTGAGCCATTGAGTGGCACAAACCTAGAAATGCATTTGCAAATGACATGCCTGCAATTGTTGCCGCATAGTGCATTTTTTCTCTTGCAACAGGATCATTTGCACCTTCGTTGTATGAACGAGCCAAATATTTAAATACTAATTTTGTAGCCTCCAAAGCGTTTGAATTAGTAAAGTTTGTTGCCATACAAGATACATATGCTTCCAACGAGTGAACAAGAGCATCAATACCGGATGCTGCTGTCAAGCCTTTTGGCATACCGTCAACAAAGTTAGGATCAACAATTGCCATATTTGGAGTTAGTGCATAATCTGCAATTGCATATTTATAATGTGTTTTTTCATCTGTAATAATTGAGAACGGAGTAACTTCAGAACCTGTACCTGATGTTGTAGGAACGCAAACCATTGTCGCTTTTTTACCCAAATCAGGAATTTGGCAGATTCTTTTTCTGATATCCATAAATCTCATTGAAATATCTTCAAAGTTTGTATCAGGTTGTTCGTACAATAACCAGATAATTTTACCTGCGTCCATCGGAGAACCGCCGCCTAATGCAATAATTACATCAGGTTCATACGGTTTTACAATTTCCATAGCTTGCTTGATTGTAGCCAAAGTCGGATCCGGTTTTACATCAAAGAACACCTGATGGTCAATACCGATTTCATCAAGAGTATTTGTAATTGTATCAACTGCACCGGAATTGAACAAGAATCTGTCTGTAACGATAAATGCTCGTTTTTTACCCTGCAATTCTTTAAGTGCTAAATCAATAGCTCCACGTTTGAAATAAACTTTTGGAGGAACCTTGAACCATAACATATTTTCTCTCCTTTCGGCTACGGTTTTGTAATTTAATAAGTGTTCTACGCCAATGTTGCCTGATACTGCGTTTCCGCCCCAAGAACCGCAACCGAGTGATAATGACGGTTCAAGTTTAAAGTTGTATAAATCACCAATACCGCCTTGTGATGATGGCTGGTTAATCAATATACGGCAAGATGGCATCTTTTCTGCGTATGCATTGATTCTTTCGGATTTTCTTTCATCAGTATAAAGAACTGATGTGTGACCTGCACCGCCTTTTAATACAAGCTCGTATGCCATATCAGCTGCTTGCTCGAAAGATTTTGCCTTATACATAGTCAAAATTGGTGATAATTTTTCTCTTGAGAACGGATCTTCCCAATCTAATTTTGCTCTTTCGCAAAGAAGAATTTTTGAATCTTCAGGAATACTGAACCCTGCAAGTTCGGCAATTCTGTGAGCGCTCTGACCAACAATTAACGGATGCGCTGTTCCTCTTTGAGGATCGATGAACGGAAGATCAATCATTTTCTTTTCATCTTCTTTTTTAACAAGATATGCGCCACGATATTCAAATTCTTTCTTAACTTGTTCATATATATCTTCAACAACGATAACTGATTGTTCTGATGCACAAATCATACCGTTATCAAATGTCTTTGACATCAAAATAGATGATACAGCCATTTGAATATCTGCTGTTTCATCAATTACGGCAGCAGTGTTTCCAGGACCAACACCCAATGCAGGCTTGCCTGATGAATATGCAGCCTTAACCATGCCCGGGCCGCCTGTTGCTAAAATGCAAGCAATATTTGGATGGTGCAATAATGCATCTGACAATTCCATAGATGGTGTGTCAATCCAGCCGATAATATCTTTTGGCGCACCCGCTTCTACTGCTGCATCAAGAACCACTTTTGCCGCTGCAATTGTAGATTTTGTAGCTCTTGGGTGTGGTGAAAATACAATTGCGTTTCTTGTTTTTAATGCGATTAATGATTTAAAAATAGCAGTTGAAGTTGGGTTTGTTGTAGGGATAATACCTGCAATAATACCAAGAGGTTCAGCAACTATCTTTGTACCATTAATTTTATCTTCTTTAATAATTCCACAAGTTTTAGCATTTTTGTGTTTGTTGTATATGTATTCAGACGCGAAGTGATTTTTGATAATCTTATCTTCCAACACGCCCATGCCGGTATCTTCTACAGCCATTCTTGCAAGAGGAATACGTGCTTTGTCCGCTGCAGTTGCGGCAGCTTTAAAAATTCTGTCAACATCTTCCTGAGAAAATTTTGCATATTCTTTCTGTGCATTTTTTACTCTTTCAAGCAATTGATCCAACGCATCAATAGAGTCAACAAGCCCTGTAGATTGCGTTTTTTGGGTTCTTTCTTTTAATTTTGGCATATTCTTATCTCCTTTTAATTGTGATTATTTTCCTTAATTAAAATTCTACAATAGAAAAAGTGTAATGTCAACACCTATGACAAATAAAGGTTTTAAATATCGTATTTGACACCAAAGTTATCACAAAACAAAAATAGAATTGAGAATTATATCACAATTAATTTTGCATAAAAAAAAGAGTCTTCGTAATAAAGACCCTTTGGAATAACTTTTGATCATTCCTCGTAAATAGTGTGAAGTGTAGTGTGTGCTTAAAATCTCTTTTGATTCCTCAATTTTAAGCTTACCTCGTGTTTACATGTATATAAAAAATTTTGAGTATATATTATTGACATACTTTTTGCATGTTTTTTGGTTTTTGTTACAAAAATTAATAATTGTCGTTTACATATTTGTATTTGCTCAAAAAGTGGGTAATATATAAATATATTAGGAGAAGCAGATGAATATATTAATTTCAAACGACGACGGTATAGCAGCTAATGGTATCAGAGCTTTAACCGAAGAGTTGTCAAGACATCACAACTACAATGTTTATGTTGTTGCCCCTGACAGAGAAAGAAGTGCCGCAGGGCATTCTCTAACTTTGCACACGCCATTAAGAGTAGAGGAACTTGAAGAATCAAAATCAGGAGCAAAACGTACCTGGGTAACAAACGGTACACCCGGCGACTGTGTAAAACTTGGCATCAACGCTATTTTAGAACCTGAAGAACAACCTGATTTTGTAATATCAGGTATAAATCACGGTCCAAACTTAGGCTCAGATATCTTATATTCAGGGACAGTAAGCTGTGCAATGGAAGGGGCAATGCTTGGGGTCCCGAGTATTGCTGTGTCATTGGCAAGTATGAAATATGATTATGAAGATTTCAAGTACACTGCAAAATTCATCGCAGCTTTACTGAAAAAATTGGATGGTTTTCAATTCCCTCCAAAGATGCTTTTAAATGTTAACGTGCCATCCCTTGAATATGATGATATCAGCGGAATCGCAATTACAGAACTTGGAAGAAAAATGTTTACCGACAACTACGAAAAAAGGGTTGACCCAAGAGGTAAAATATATTATTGGATGGCAGGAGAACTTATAAGCGAACCTGTTACCGCAAATACCGATATCGCAGCTGTCAGAAACAACAAAATTTCAATAACACCTGTAACATACGAAATGACAAGAGTAGATGTTATGGATAATCTGAGCGAATTATTATGCAAAGGCGACAGTTGTAATTGGATGTAAAATCCTAAAATATTTAGAAAAAGAACGGAGTTTTCAGACTTCGTTCTTTTTTGTCCTATTTAACACTTATTCAACAATCACCCTTGCCGGAAAATTATTCTTCAAAAGGTCGTTTGCAACACTCTGTGCTTTTTCTTTTGATGAGAATGAACCAACCTGCAAGGTATATGCCTCACCTATATTCTTCACAAACGGCTGAATATTCAACCCTGCATCCTGAATTATGCTTTTTGCGACTTCTGCCTGAGCTGATGTTGCATAATAACCTACAATAACCTTTGCATTAACAGGCTTTGCAGGTACTGTTTGTTCAGGCTGTGCAACTTGAGTTTGAGTAGTATTTTGTTGAACTTTGGCTTCTTGTTTGTGAGGCTCTTTTTCGGCTTCTTTCTTTTCCAGGGCTATTGCCTCCTCCGCCTCATGTTCTCCTACTGTTTTACGTTTTTGAACAGGCAAAACCACTTTTTCTTCCAATTCCGGAGAAAAAGTATCATCCGTTGCATTGTAGGAATTATCTTCCGTCTGTATCGCTTTAAGGCGATCGTCAACGTTTGTTCTGTCCATATCATTTTCAACCGCGATTTCCTGATTATCGCCGATTGACACATCAATATCTGGCGAAAGTTGTTTTACAACACCCAGAAAAATCAACAACATTACAAAAAAAGCTGATACAAAAAGGATTAGGCCCTCATTTGGATTGCTTTCCAATTTTTGCTTGTATTCTTTGTAGCTCTTATGATTTTTCTTTTTTTGCGCATTTTCGTCTTCGTATATCATAATTAAACACCTCTAACCTTTGTCGATGCCATTATTATATCATCAATTTCTTCTGCATAGTTTGCCATAATCTCTTTTGCAAACTCATCAATATCATTTATTCCAAGCTCGCTTGTAAGTCCGCAAGCTTTGACCGGAGCACCTGTTGAATCGATATTTATGCCTGTATGTATCAATATTGAGGTCAACGATTTTGTTGCAATGGATACGGTCAGTTTCTTACCGTCAACAAACAGGTCATCACCGCTTCTTACGACATTTATACCGCGTTTTTCAAGAGCTTCTTTTATTGTACATATCAAAAGTCTTTGCCTGAAAACACCTTCAACCAAATTAACATTAAATTGCTCAGTTATAAAACTCAGCATATTTTTGCTGTAAATAGGTTCATTATTTATAACATCTTCTATATCAACCATTTCGGTCAATTTAACTTCACATTCGCCTGTGAAGCCAACAATCGCATCCCCCTGAACTTTAAAATTCTTATAAATCCAATGCGGTTGAAGCTGCCAACCTTCATATTTTATTGTATTTGGTGATAGAATTGTCTTCAAAATAAAACCTCTGTATACTTTGTATCCCCGTTTTCAAACAATGCTCTCTTTAGCCTTGCGCATGATTCGCATTTACCACAATTTTTTTCGCCGCTATCATAGCATGAATGAACCATTTCCAACGGAGCAGAATGCTCTATTGCTTGTTTTACTATATCATTTTTATCAAAATTTATCAAGGGAGCAACAACTTTTACCTTATTTTGAGTGGAATATTCAAATTCCGAATTTACTCTGTCGATAAATTCTTTTGTGTTATCCGGAAAAGTTTCTCCTTCCTCTCTGTTTGCGCCTATTATTATATAATCGTAGCCTTCACCATCTGCTATACTTGCTGCAATATTCAAGAATAAACCATTTCGGTTTGGCACCCAAACAGACGAACAATCCTCCTGAACCCCAACAGGCAAGGCTTTATCTTCAACCATAGCATTATGGCTGACCCCCCTCAGCCAATCCAAATCAATAATTTTATGCTGTATTTTATAAAATTCACAGATTTTCCTGCAGGCCTCAATCTCATATTTTGCAGGTTTTTGACCATAATTTAATGTAAGTGCAAGTTCTATATTATACTCCTCCTTTGCCAGAGCTAAACTCACCAAAGAATCCAATCCGCCTGACAAAAGAATAATTGCTCTACTCATTTTCATATTCCTCAATCATATACTGTGCCTCTTCTTTAAGAAATTTTGAATAACTTGGCAGACTTATAACCTCATCTAGGATATCTCTGCCTTTTATATTATACAACGCAATCAAAGCATTTTTCTGAACTTCTTCCTCTGCGTCACTAAGACACTCTTTTATTGTGTCATAGGCTTTAGGATGAGAACTATCCATCAATGCTTCAATAGCATTAATTCTAACCTGCACGGATTCATCTGTCAGAGAAGACTTCAATGCTTTAAAAACACGCTCGTTGTCATCCAACTTTAATTTGGTCAAAGCTTCAATAACACGTTCTTTTAAAAATGTAAACTTGTTAACCAATCCTTGCTTGGTTTCCAATATGCTCACAAGAGGGTCAATTGCGCGCATATCCCCCAAAAGACCCAGCGCAGATGCAGCGGATTCCCTCAAATATACAGATTTTTCATCTTCGTCTTTCACCACATCAATCAACGGTGCAACGGCATATCTGTCCCCAATTTTTCCCAAAGCGTCAGCGCAAGCAAGCCTTACTCTGTAATTTTCTTCTTTATTATTCAAACAAAACAACAATGGATGCACAGCCTCTGTATTTTTATAACCTGCAGTCGCCTTGGCACACATTATTCGCAAATTGACGTGTTTTTCATCATCACCCTTTGTCGTAACCAACAAATCCAGAATAGCACTAAGAGTTGTCCTATCTCTATAACGGTCTGCGAGTTTTATAATATTCATTAAAATTTCAGGATTTTTTGAAACAGTCAAAAAATAATTGTATATCAACACCAAATCTTCTTCTTCATATTCATCATCAAGAGCCGCAATATGACCAATAGCGTCCGAAGAATCGCCAAACAAATCACAGTTTTTTGCAATCGTTTCAAGATCTAACATAGCTCTCATTAATATACCACAGTTTATGATATCAGGCAAACAAAATCTAGGCTCTCTTGCTTAGGAAATCAGACATTGTAGGTCTTTCTACAATATTGATTTTGTTTTGATTTTGTTGTTCAGTTGCACCTGAGAATGCAGGTTGCTGCTGTTCTGCAGCTTTTTTATTATGCAAATAGTTACCAATTTTGTTTGCAGGTTTCATAACAAGAACAGGAACTAAATATCTGTATACCATACCAAATACGAATAGAGTTTTGAGAACAGGGAAACCTTTCATAAAAGTATCCAAAAGCGGATTCTTTAACAGTTGAGAGTTTAATTGTTCAACGTTACTTATAGGTCTTTCTACCAAAGACTCAAAGTGCTTTTCTTTCATATTAACTTTTTCAAGCCATTTAGCAAGTTCTTCAGGACTCAACTTAGCTTTCATTTGCTTGTATTTTTTTATGGCAATTTCTGAAGAATCTTGTACCATTTGTCTGATATTAGCAGGATCCCAATCTCCTAAAAGTTCAATGTTTTTACTTGCAGGATTCTTTAACAAATAGTTTGCGGCAAATCTGT
>JBGUSD010000203.1:0-49589 GCA_045132355.1 Candidatus Gastranaerophilaceae bacterium | reverse complement strand
CAAGCAAAATATGACAGTGCAAAAGCATCATTAACGTCAACCGAACAAGCCCTGTTTTCTGATAACGAAAGCAGAGTTGCAGATGCTGATTTGAAAAGTGCAAAAGCATTGAAAGATCAGGCAGAATTGAACCTTTCATACACAACAATTTATGCTCCTCAATCAGGAACTGTTGCTTCAAGAAGGGTTGAAAAAGGTATGTACGTTCAGGTTGGAACTCCTCTTTTCACAATCGTCCCTGATGAAATTTGGGTTGTTGCAAACTTTAAAGAAAACCAACTTCGACATATGAAAAAAGACCAACCTGTTGATATAAAGATTGATACCTATCCAAACCACATTTTCAAAGGAAAAATTGACAGTATCCAAAGAAGTTCAGGAGCAAAATCAAGCTTATTTCCACCTGAAAACGCTGTAGGATCCTTTGTTAAAATCGTACAAAGAGTTCCTGTAAAAATCGTATTTACAGAAGAAATTGACCCTGAAAAATACACAATTGTTCCGGGAATGTCAGTTGTTCCAAAGGTAAGAGTAAAATAACAGAGGAACAGAGGGCAAGAAGACAAGAGGTCAAGCTTAATAAATTAAATAGCTTGCCTTCCTGACATCCTGACCTCTGTAAGCTATAAATATATGGCAGAAGAAGTAACCAAAACAAAAAATACGCAAGAAGAAATTTATCCTGACAACCCTTGGTTGTCATCAGTTCCGGTATTGCTGGCAGTATTCATATTTGTACTTGATGGTACTATAGCCAACGTTGCCCTGCCGCATATGGCAGGAAGTTTCTCCGTTACACGTGACGAATCCATATGGATTTTGACAAGTTATCTGATTGCATCAGGTATCGTAATCCCTTCTGTAGATTGGTTTAGTAAGTTTTTTGGACGTAAAAACTTTTATATAATCAGCGTACTATTGTTTACTATTGCATCATTGCTTTGCGGTATGGCAAATTCACTTGGCGCAATGGTAGCAGCTCGTATATTGCAAGGTTTTGGCGGTGGCGGTATTGTTCCGCTATCACAAGCAATCATGCTTGAAAGTTTTCCGAAAGAAAAACGAGCTCAGGCAATGGCCGCTTTTGGTATGGGTGTAATTATTGCACCTATATTAGGTCCTGTACTTGGCGGATGGATTACAGATAACTGGACATGGCCTTGGATATACTTTATCAATGTGCCATTTGGTTGTGTTGCTGCAATTTTGTGCCACAAGTTCTTGTGGGATCCGCCATATGCAAGACGCCAAAAGGGTGTCAAAATGGATGGATTGGGATTTGCTCTGCTTGTTGTATGGATTGCGGCACTTCAGGTTGTGCTTGATAAGGGTAACAATTCAGATTGGTTTCACGCACCTTGGGTATGTTGGACTTTCGGAGTATCATGCATTGCAGGTATAGGATTTTTCATATCACAAATTGTAAGAAAAAATACCCTTATTGACTTAAGTGTATTTAAGGATGCAAACTTTCTTGCAGGTACAACTATACAAATTGTACTACAAGGTGTTTTGTTTGCTTCTATTGCAATATTACCGCAATTTTTGCAAAGTATGATGGGATATACTGCATACCTCAGCGGACAATCAATGATGCCGCGCGGTTGCGGAAGCTTTTTGGCTATGGTAATTGTCGGGAATATTTCAAACAAAGTTAATAACAAATTGCTTGTAGTACTCGGACTTTCTATGGTTGGCGCATCTAGTTTGTCATTAGGATTTTTGAACCTGAATATAGCAAACGTTAACATTATGATACCAAACTTCTTTATGGGAATGGGTTTGGGGCTTACAATGATACCGTTGATAAACTTGTCCGTTGATACCTTGACCAACGAACAAATGACTAACGCATCAGGTGTTCAAAACCTACTGAAGACAATTGGCGGAGCTATAGGAACATCTCTTGTTGCAACGTTTTTATCAAGATTTGCCCAAATGCACCAATATATGATGGTCGGCAAATTGAATATGCTGAATTCCGTATTTGCCCAAAAAGTTCAGGCAACTGCAGGCGCGTTTATGCAGTATACTTCGCCCGATATGGCACAACATATGGCACAATATATGCAATACAGACAACTGATACAACAGTCAACACTGTGGGCATTTATGGATGCTTTTAGAATATTTGGTCTTGCATGCTTTGTAATTATTCCTTTACTGTTATTTATCAAAGCAAACAGAGTAAACGAATAAACAACTAGTTCTTTTTGCCTCTCTCAATAAATTCAATATCGTAACCTGCAATATCTGCAATACATTGGAGTTCACGATATGTTAAGGTTTCGTGTTTTGATTTCTTGGATAAATTATCAAGGGACATATTTTTACCAAGTCGTTTTGTCATTTCTTGAGCAACATATGTCATTGTTAATGCTTTAGAAGCAAGTATTGATTTAATTCTTTCTCTTAAGCCCATAATAAAAAATTATAATATTTTGACTGTCGTTTGACAAAAAAACTACTCTGTAATATATTTATAGATTATATAGTCTATATTTAGAATTTATAATCGAGATTTATTAATTATGAGTAGAGATTTAGCAGAAATAGTGGGGCATCTTTATGATCTTGCAAATGAAAATGCACGAACAACCTCTCTTGAAGTTATGAAATACTCAAAGGTTGAAAATAAAGACAAGAACTACTACGATTTTTTAAAGAAATTACACAAGAATGATTTTAGGACTCAAAAACTTGTAAAAGAAGTGATCACATACAAATTCACAGATGATGATTAAGCTCTAGGGTGCGCTTCATTATAAACTTCCTTCATATGCTGCATGGAAACGTGTGTGTAAATTTGGGTATTAGATATGCTGGCGTGCCCCAACAACTCCTGCACAACCCTCAAATCTGCACCGTTTTCAATCAAATGGGTTGCAAAACTATGCCTAAAAACGTGCGGTGTAACGTGTTTTGGCAACTCAATTTTTTCAACAACATCATTAATAACGTTTCTGATGGTTTTTGTCTGCAAGCGGTAACCGGTATTGTTTATAAATACAGGCGAACTTTCCGTAGGCTCCTCTATTCTGTACCCTTTTGGTATAAGCATTCTTGCGCTGTCGATATAGCGTTGAAGATAGGTCTTTGCCCTGTCTGATACGAGTATAATCCTCTCTTTTGCACCTTTACCAAAAACACGTATTTCATTGTTTTCAAGGTTTAGGTCGCCAAAATTCAATCCTGAAAGTTCGGAAACACGCATGCCCGTTGCCCACAAAAGTTCTAATATCGCACGATTTCTATATCCGGAAGGGGTATCAATTTTTACGTTATTTAATATTTTTTCAACTTCGTCCGGGGTCAAAAACTTTGGCAAAGATTTTGGACGTTTTGGAACCGTCAAACTCATTGCCGGGTTTGAATTAACTTTTCTTTCCCTGTAAAGAAATTTAAAAAATGTTCTAATAGATGCTATTTTCCGAGCGATAGTAGTTTTTTTATAGTTGAATTTTTGAATAAAATGTAAATAATCCCTGACTTTTGAGAAATTCACATCTTCACAACAATCATCTTCTAACCATACTAAAAAGCTCAAAATATCAGAGCAATAGGCTTTTGCCGTATGTTTTGAGAAGTTTTTTTCCACCAAAATATATGTTTTAAAATCCTCTAAATCATGTTTTGAAGTTATATTTAAACCCATCATTCACCGTATTGCTTTTTTATAATATATATTATACAATATATTTAGAATTTTAAAATACTTTAATCAGGAGAAAATGATGAATTGTAGAAAATTATTAGTATCAGCGGTAGTACTAACAGGACTTATGTTTACCACAAACGTTTTCGCAGCTGACTTACAGGCAAAAGTTGAAAAAAACAAAGTAACTAAAAAATACCCTGAAATCAGTAAAATGTTGGAATACAATAACTATGAAGAAGCTGATGCAAGGATAAAAAACCTTTTGGCAGAAAATCCAAATAACATAGATGCCCAAGCTTTGCAATTAATTTCTTTTGCAAAACAATATATGCTTGAACCGGCACAAACGAGATTGGATAAATTATTAAAATCACATCCAAACAATGCAGACCTTCACTATGCACAAGGTTTGGTATATTTGATGAGACAAACATCATCTGATGTTGATTACATCAAAACATCAAAAACATTAACAACAAACGCTATCAAAGAATTTGTAAGCGCTGTAAACATTAACAGCAACCACTTTGAAGCATATAACGCTATGGGTGTTGCAACCCTAAGGCTTGGCAACAAAAAAGATGCTCAAGAATTGTTCCAGGTAGCATTGCAAATCAAACCGGATTTTGCACCTGCATATGACAATTTGGGTAACATTGCTTTGTCAGAAAACAACTTGGACGAAGCTGAAAAAAATTATATGTTGGCTTTGAAATATAACACACACAACCCAACTTCAATGTACCATATGGGTCAGGTAGAAGCAAAGAGAAAGAACTACTCAAAAGCTTTAACTTGGATTAACCACTCATTACACATCAATCCAATTTCATCTCCTGCATTGACTTTGCAAGGTGAATTGTACCTAAAACAAGGTAACCAAGCCGCAGCTATCAATTCTTTCAGAAAAGCTATTACTGTAAAACCTGAAAATTCACGTCCATACATCGATTTGGCTGACGTTTATGAAAGACGTGCAGATTCTGAATTCGCTATGGAAACATTAAAGACAGCAATCGTTATCAACCCTGGATACAGAGAAGGTATTTTTAAAGTTGCTAATATGTCTTTAGAAACTAAAAAATATAACCAAGCTCTTGATTACTATTCAAGATTACTTGGAGATGCACAATATAATGATGAAGCAATCATCGGTCTTGCAAACACATATTATGAAATGGCTAAGGATCAAGCAGACAGTGAAACTTATACAACAAACAAAGATGCTTACCTTGCATATGAATATGTTGATAAAGCAATCGAAAAAACACCTAATGATTTGAAACTTCACCTTGCAAAACTTAAACTTGCAAGAATTACTCACCAAATGCCAATGTCAACTGACAGTTTGAATTACATTATTCAATCTGCAGGAAACAATGTTATGGATTCTGTAATCAAGGGTGAAGCTTATCTGGCTCTTGGCAGAGAAAAAGATGCTGTTTATACATTTGAAAATGCAATCAACTTTGCATCAGATGTTGATGATTACCTGTATTTGGCAGAAATTCTTGTTCACAACAAACAATTCAGAACAGGAAGAACCGCTTTACAAAAGGCTTTGTTGAAAGATCCGACAAACATCATTGCTAAGAACGGTATTGATTACATCAACTTGTGCCAAATCAAATCAGAAGAATTCTTTGATGTTGCTCAAAGACAATACAAAGAAAAGAATTACGCATCTACAATTGAATATTGTAACCGTGCAATCGACTTCTATCACAACTCAGCAGAAATTGCAAAACTAAAGGCAATGGCATACGAAGCAGAATTAAATTATCAAGGTGCTGTAAAATACTATAACCAATACTTGTCATATGCACCAAATGCTTCTGACAGAGATGCAATCAATAAGAAAATTGCAAAATATAAAACTAAAATCAGATAATGAAAAATTTCGATATTCGAACAACATTTGAAATATTTCTGAGAGAGCCTCTAAGTATCTTAACTGAGGGGCTTTTTCAGATTGTAAATTTAAAAACGAATATCTTTAGTAATCCGCCATCAGTAAATGTCGATTTTGTGAATAATAAGACCCAAATAACCGTTGTAGACAGCGATAATATGTATAACCTGTTCCAAACAGTACTGTATAAACGCAGATTGCAAGATCAGAGGGAAAAGGCACTCAAGGGATGAAAACTTTTTTGCAGGCAAAGTTTATAGTCAGTGCAGAAAAGCTCAGTCAGTGTCCTGATTTTGCACTCAATGAGTTTCCTCTTTTAGGCAGATCAAATGTTGGCAAGTCCTCATTTATCAATGCGCTCGCGAATAACAAAAAACTTGCCAAAACATCAAATACCCCCGGTAAAACAAGATTAATAAACTTTTTCAACTTTTCAGATAAATTTATTTTGGCAGATTTGCCGGGATACGGATATGCAAAGGTGTCCAAGGAAGCCCAAAACCGTTGGCAAAAGTATTTGGAAGAATATTTGTTAAAAAGAGAACAAATATCTTCGCTTATTCAATTGATAGACGGCAGACACGATATACAGAAGAACGATTTTCAAATGCGTGAATGGGTTGAAAATTATAACCTGCCTATTATAACAGTTGTAACCAAGATGGATTATGTGCCAAAACCAAAGGCTTTGAATGTCTTAAAGAATGTTGAAAAGGAATTTGGCGGAGAAGTTTATCCGTTCAGCGCAATCGATAACCGATATAATGAAAAAATACTTGAAAGACTGATAAGACAATAAGTCGTTAGGTGCTTTAATATACAATTTTTCAATAATCTGCACAGTCGTTAAATATTAAATAATGATACGAACTTAGCGTCCTATCGTCTTATCGTCATTCTAGTTTAGGTCAGGCTAAAGCCTGACCTACGTTACTACATTACCAGTCGGTTGTAACCGGAGAACTGCAACAGCTTACATTATTGATTTTAACATAAGTGCAAGGTGAAACCCACCTAGGATAACCGGCAGGGTATATTGTTTCAGGTACGGTATAACTTACTGTCCCTCCGGTACCGCGAAACCACAGCTCATGCATTATTTCTCCTATTGGTTTCCCTTGTCTTACATAAGGACAATAATAGGTAGCTTGGACCTTACCCTCTGGACGTCCACATTCTTTTTGACAAGAGCAACCCGCACTGCGGACATAATCATTTTCTTTTGCACACAGCGATACAATTTCCTGCTCATCATAAGTATAAGTTACCGTATTTCCATTTATTCCACCTTCTGAACTCTCCAAGCGGTGAAGAACTGTAGCATTACCACATACATAACTACAATAATCAAACGGTTCACTCTCAACGGGCTGGCCTCCGTCATCAGGATTATTAGGTGTTGGATCATTAGGTTTAGGGTCACTAGGTGTAGGGTCACTAGGTGTAGGATCACTAGGCGTTGGATCATTAGGTTTAGGCTTATCCGGTTCATAGTCATCAGGATCTGCCTCTGCAATTTCTATTCCATCTTTCAAGTCGCTTACCGTCCCATCTGTCAGTATGCTGAACATATACATATCTACGCCAAATACGTTCGGGGCTGATTTTCCGTTTGCATCTACTATCGCATATACCTGATTCGGCGGTATTGTTCCGCCCGTTAACAAACCTAATGATGCCCCTGTGTTCATTATTACATAATATTTATTGTCTGCTGAAAACAGGTTTGACAAATCTTCTGTCTCGGTTGATGATATCTTATATGTTGTATTGAAACATTCCGTTCCTGTTGTTGTGCAATCCTTTGTTATTTTCAAATAATTATTTAAAAAAGAACCCTTATCTTTATATATAGCTGAATCTTCTAAATCTACCAATCTCTCTGATACAATAAAACTTCTTACTGCCTTTACTACATTTTCTTGAACGGCCAATGCTTTTGAATGGTATGAATCTTTGAATATGTTCCTCACGATATTCGGTACTGTAAGTATTGCGATTACACCAATTATACTCATTGTGATTAAAAGTTCTGATAGCGTGAACGCAGATTGTTTATTATAATTACCCATTCTAATACCCTCGCTTAATATCATTATGTATAAAATATATCAAACTTTATAATATTGGTCAATAAAAACTTCATCTAAATAGAGGATTAAAGATAAACCTTCATGGCTTAAAATGATATTGGGGAAGTGAGGGCTTCGGTATGAAAGAATATTTTGATGAGGACTTTTATCCACAGACTAACGGGGAAATTTCCGATTCCATTACGCAAAATTGGACGGAACAAGCATTGGAATGTTACAGTATCCACTGTGACTGCAAACAATGCTCATTATCAAAAGGAAATTATTCATTTGTGTGCCAGATGCCTAAAGTCATTGACGTATTACTCAATATGACAGGCAAACCCAAAATCGCTTAACTCCTTTTTTCCATCTTTCTGACGAAAAAGCACCCTATAAAAGGGTGCTTTCTTTTGTCTGATAGCCTACTGACGAACAATTCCTTCTCTGTGGAATTTCGCCAGCTCCGCCAAATGCCACTGACGGGCTCTTATCTCCTCAATATTGTTCTCTATCTGATTGAGTTCTGCAAGCAAAGTATCCAAATCCTTGCGTTGAACAACTCTTTGTACTCTGTCAGGTTTTACTTCTGCCTCTCCTATGCATGGCAAAAAGCAATTCTCCATGAACAGATCGTCTAAATTATCCATATCCATAACTACACCTCTTTTTGCAATGTGAATGATTTGAACAAATCTGCCAAATCAAATTTACCAAATTTGAAAGCATAAGGTTTTTCCAGGTATTCACTGTCTGTAATCTTATGTAATTCTTGCATTTGTTGACGATCTAATGCGTTGAAATCGAAACTTGTCATTTCAGCAAAATCAACCATCAAATCTTCTTCGTTCATAACTTTTTTGTCATCCATAATACACTTCTCCTTAAAGCTCTAACAAAATACATATCGGCTTGTGTTGTCAAAAACTTTAGAATTTATTGTTCTATCGTTACATATTTTTACAAAATTTATGATAAACTAAATGTAGGAAGGTTGTATGACAATAGAATCAGACATATTCAAGCGACAAACAATAGATCTTAATAAACTTATTGATTACGGTTTTTCTAAAAAATCAGATAAATACGTTTTTGAAAAACCTTTTATGGGTAATACCTTCAAAGCTGTTATAACAGTGGACAAAAAAGGTACCATCACAGGCAAAGTTTATGATATAGAAAATGACGATGAGTTTTTGCCGTTGAGAGTTGAGAACAATCAGGGCTCTTTCGTTGCAGATGTCAGAACAGAATACGAAAACATCTTAAAGGATATTTGCCAAAATTGTTCTTCTAAAAACCTTTTTATATACCCGCAGGCAAACAGAATAGCAAAACTTATATACAAAAAATACAAAGACACTCCGCAATTTTTATGGGAAGATTACCCAACATACGGAGTTTTCAAAAACCCTGAAAGCAATAAATGGTACGGACTTGTCGGAAGTATTGATTTTTCTAAAATAAATAAAAAGAAAAAGGGCGAAACCGAATTTATTAATATAAAACTTGACCCTGACGAAATTCAAGCATTGATTGGCCTTGACGGATTTTATCCGGCATGGCATATGAATAAAAAAAGTTGGATAACTCTGAGTCTTGATGAAACAATTTCTGATGAAAGAATTATGGAACTGATAGGAGAAAGTTACAGTTATACAATAAAGAAAAAGAAGAATATGCGCAAATAATTATAAATTTAGCGTATGCAAAAACAATTCAGCGACTTTTTTATTATATTCCCTGCCATCTTCTTGTGCAAAAAGATTTTTCCAATGATTTTCCACCGTTCCATCAGATGAGTAATTTGGATTTGATATCATAAGATGATGTGTGCTCGTATCATATCTTAACGGAAATAAATCCTCCATCTGCATAAAACTTGCAAGTTTATCGCTCGGAAATTCATAAGCAAAAATTGAGTTATTTATTCTATGCAATCGTTGTTCATAACTGCGTCCACCAGTATCATTGTCGTTTGAAACTTCAACCCCGGGTGAGTATTGAACGGAATATTTATAATTAATTGCCGCATTTTTTACGGAATGAAAATCATCCGGTTCTATAAAACCTGTGCCTGTCGAAAGCCCAAGATTTTGGTATCTGGCAAAATCACCTGAGCTTTTTTCTCCAACAAAACTGAGGTGAGTATTACCCGTTCTGCTTCTGATTTCATGAATTATATATTGCATTTGTTCATAACTTGGCAATGCCCCAACACCGGTATAATTTCCCATGTCATATCCGCCAATATGTTTTGCGGAATCAATAAAAATAGCTTCAAACCCCAAATTTACCAATTCAATATGAGAATTCAAAAATAAATCAAAATGTTCACTATTATTCCAATCAAAAGTTACATCACTTCCATCATCTTGAACAACCTTAATTTGATCCGCAGAAATAACAGTTCTAAAACCCGTTTTCAAACCGTGAAAATTTGCAAGATTATTAAAAGCCTTAAACTGCTCGGACGGAGTAATTTTATCAACAATATCAGAACATATAATATTTTTACTATATCCGGCGTTAAGTTTAATTCCGTAAATAGAGTTTTCAACATCGACGGGTTTGTTATAACCATCACCATATATGTTTGGAAAAATTTGAGATAAAATTATACAATTAGCCCAACTTTTTGCACTTGGGAATATAGCAGGTAAAAGCTTTATAGTACTTAGAATTCCATTTTTGCAAAAGTTTTTGTACATCTCTGCTATTGTACGATTATTTATCTCAATATAATTAGCACTAACCCCCCAGTTATCACCATAATCAGGAGAATCTATCTCCTCCGGAAAAAATTTGTAAAAATTTCCATCTTGATTAAGTGTCATAAGGGAATTTACTGCCCATTTAACGCTTCTGGATAATAAATCGTAAGGAACAATATTTGCAACCCATTTTTTCATTCCAGATGCAAATTGATGTTTCAATGTCCAATCATCAAGAGATAATAAGATCTCCTCATCCAATGCTGTTAATAATTTATTTACGTAATTCATAAATGTATTTTAAAAATAGAAAAACTCTTTTTCATTAACCACACGAGTAATCTCTATAACAAGAAATCAAATAATTTATTGTAAGATCAATTAGCTTTTTATTCTAATATAAAATAACAATCGGGTTGATGACTTTGAACAGAAATGTTGAGGGTTTTTAGCGCAAAATTTCGCACCGCAAACGCTTTAAGCTAGAAGTCTGTTTTTAGGCAATTTTTTTTAAAAAAAACACTTTATATATATAATCATTCATTATTGAAACATTGGGGGTAATAATGAGTAAAACAAGGATAATGCCGTTATTAAAGGCCGTATGCAGTAAAAAGGTTTATATTAAACCAAGCTCGTTGGTTAGGAATATACCAAAACAAGGTCTTCGTCTTAAAGATGGTTCTTTGCTTTTTACCAGCCAGGAATCTGCCATTGAATATGGAATTGAGAGATGTAGTAAAGCACTACAATCTCCAAACCCTTTTGAAAGAGCAATTTGTATAAAAGGAAGAAGGGTCGTTGCCGAAGTACAGGGCAAAGCGGATTGTGTTAATATGCATCATGCCACAGAAATAATGCTACATGGACACCCGGATACATATGCAAAAGGGTGCACTACGGCATTATCTAAGGGAGATTATGAATATTTTGTTGATAATAAATGTTTAAAACGCATGTATGCTGTGAATTCAAACGGAGAAATCTATCAAATGGAAAAGTTACCGGACTTTGATTACAGCAACATTGCCAAGCACAAAGAAGATTTATTCGAATTGTTGAATTATGATAAATACTGCAATCCGGCAGCTTCACTCTTGCCAATGCAACTTATACCAAAATTCATAGTTGACGGCACTCATAAATTTTGGAAAGAACAGAGCAGATATTGTAAAGTTAAGGTTAACACCAACTTTTCTAATTTTGTGGATATTTCGGCATAAATACATTGTATAGCAACATGTTGCGTTTCTATTTCAACAAAACTCTTAATACAAAATGTTATCCTAAAATCATTTTTATTCTTTCCAAAAATAAAAGAGGATAAGAAAAACTTATCCTCTTTTATTTAGCTGGGGAGAGATTGTCTTGACCTGTTCGCAATAAACGTGTCTTCGGTTGTTTGCTGCATAATTATACATTATTCCGCAAACAAGCCTCCGCACTCTGCTCACAGGTCGTTCGAACTCATTTAGAGTTCTCATCAATATCCCCAAAATAAAAAGAGGATAAGAAAAACTTATCCTCTTTTTATTTAGCTGGGGAGAGATTCGAACTCTCGACCTCACGGGTATGAGCCGTGCGCTCTCACCAACTGAGCTACCCAGCCACATAGCTTTTATCTCAGGGGTCAAGCATAATTTTCTCATGAAAATAAAAATTTTTCAAGCGAATAGATAAATTATTTTTAATTTCCGCTTGCAGGAATTACCAATTCGGCAAGTTGTGCGGCCGTTCTCATCTTGTTTACAAGATTTATAACCGGAACTGACCTTTTTTTCAAATCATTCGCATAAGAATTTATATTAGAAATTACTGTTGCGACTTCACTTGCGGTGGTGGCTGTTTTCATTGCGGTTGAAGAAACTGCCAGTCCGTTTTTTGCAAGTTGGATATACTTTTGGCCTGATTCATTCAGTGAAGAAATATAGCTTGCAAGCTTTTTCTTATCTGAATCAGACAAACCTTTGATTTCGTTTACCAAACTCTCATCAGCATTCAGCTCTGATACATAATCGGACATCACTTCGCAAATTGCTAAGGTTTTTTCTGCATCTGTTTTGTTTTTATCTGATTGGATTGAGTTAATTTTTGACTTAATTGTTTTTGCCTCTTTTTTAGTTTCTATTGTAGAAACAAGAGATAAAAATGTACTTTGTACTGATGAATCAACTGTTGCGGCTTGTGTTTGCAAATCAGACAAAGCCTTTGTAAATTCATTTGTAACTGCAGATTGTGTAGTTGTAACCACCGGAGCTTTTTGCGCACGCTCAAATATCAAAAAGTTATATAAATTGTTCCAATCAAAAGCATTTGCTGACGTTTGAACAAACATTAGTGCCATTAAACCAATAACAATCTTTTTCATAATTTACTCCTTATAATTCTGATTTTTTGCTTTTCTTTCTTAAAATTTTCTTTTGATATTTTTCATCATATTGGAATTTGTAACCGTTTACAAAGCTTTTTACAACAGCGTTTGCAAAAGTGCCCTTTGCCGTCCAATAGGAAGTGTGCGCCAGAGCAAACATTCTTTTGCTCCAAACCCCTGAATTGTCGTAAATAACACCTGACGGATTATTAATTTCTATATCAAGTGTATCTTCAATATCTTTTATAGTTACATTTCTGCTTGTCGGAAAGCCCAAAGGATCTTCTCTAAAATTAACTGTCATAAAAAATATCCCATTTTCCAGAATATATTTAATCATCAAACGGTTATAATAATTTTGTTCATACTGACTATCTGCCAAATCAGAATAGAAAAGCGGCAACGGACTTGCAAAATTCACAACTCCTGCAATTTTACCGTTCGGTGCACAGGCATTTTCCGTCATTTCATCCATTTTTAGGTAATTAACTTTTAATTTTTCTTTATCAGGATTTAGTATCAAATGACCATCAGAAGACATTGTGCCTAATTTTCCGTAATTAGCTGTCAATGCGGAAATACAGGTATCACTTTTCGGGTTTGCTTTCACAAATTCTATAAAATCTTTATCATAGTTCAGTGTTTCAAACAATTTCAAGAGATTTATATATCTGAATTTATTGAACATATATTCATAAGTAACAAAAGTTCCTGCAGAATATCCGTACAAAATTATGTAATTATCCGTGTCGGAAACTTCACTTTTTACCGTTGTGTTCAAATCCTCAAGAACCGAATGCATATGGTGAGGTTTTTGAACCCATATCGCATCATGCATATATTGTGTTATAAGGCTTCTTACAATATACGCACCTGATGAACTTACCATTTTAGAGAGCTCTAACTGACCTTTGACGTATTCAAGGTCATTTTTGCTGTCATAACCCCAAAAGAATATAATCGGATCTTCTTTTATTATAAGTTTTTCATCACTCAGTTTTGAATAATATTTTTTTATTGTACGATTTTTCAGGAATTTTTTTCTCATCACAGGGTGAAGTTTTTTGACCCCGTTCTCGTACCAATTTTTCATTTTTGCATCGTTATTATTAGAACCGTTTATATATATAAAACTAAAACTATCTGCCGCAAAGGCACTTCCGGCAAGTATTCCCGTAACCAACAGTGATAACAAAATCTTTTTCATAGCATGATTATATCACAAACTATTTTTCTTATTTTTGGAAGATTTTTTCGATTTTTTGATATCGTTTTCATCACAACCAAGAGCTTTATTTAAGTGTTCAATAAGCTCTGCAGAGTGGTATTCAACAGCATGCTCGGACTTGTGGTGAATGTCAACAAGGTGGCAATGCATAGCCATTTCAACCTGAATTAGGGCCGTATTGTATTCGTACAACTTTTGAACATAATCTTTGTTAAAGTTTATATAATCAGCTTTTGCATCTTGTACTGCAGTATAGTCAACCAAACCTTTTTTATATTTGTCTTTTGCAATATTAAACGTATTGAGTGCCATATAAACATTTGCTCTGGCATAAGGTAGTTGTTCCTCAACTTTGTCCAGATTATTAAATGCCCTTTGGATTTCGTAATATAAATCCTGCTTGAACAAATCCACTTCGTTATGGGCCATTTGAACCTGTGCATCCGCACCTTTTATGCTATGTTTCAATTCCATTAAATTAACTTGAGATTCTAAGCTAACACCAACATTCAAGCTGTTATTGTGAGCAAAATTGGTATTATTTCTGCCATAACCTACACCGGCTCTCAAATCCGGCAAATAGGTACGTTTAATGTATTTTAGAGACTCCTCCATTGCTTTGCCGGTAGAAATTATTACCTGCAAGTCAGGACTATTCTTATAAGCAATTTCCGGAGCTTCTGTTCTTTTAAACGGAAAAATATGGTTTTCGTGTTGCTTATATCTTTTCTTCCATTGTTCAATATCTTTTGGCACAGTGTATTCGAATGTTTCTGTCTGTAATATATCAAAATTAACGTCATCAGGCAGATACATTGCGTTATCCAGATCAACAATCGCATTTTTGTAACCATTTTTGGCAGATATATAATCAAGATTGTTTCCGCTCAAAACACCATTTGCATTATCCCAATCCGGATGTTTGCCTTCCATCATCTTTATAATTTCTTTTTGTATTTTTATATTTTCTTGTGCAATATCAACAAAAGCTTTTGTTCTTAAAACGTTGTAATATTTCCATTTAACATCAAATAATGTGCTGCAGAGGCTATCCATAAATTCATATTCGGCAGCAATTTTGTAAAACTCCTCCATTTTGATATATGCTGTTGTTTTACCGAAATTCCAGATTAATTGGTTCACAGAAACACCAACATATGGCAGGTCTCTATATCTTTTGTCATAATAGACACTGTTTGAATTTCTTTCATATTGAAACCCAACCCCTGCACCTATAACAGGGAAATATTGTGATCTTGCAATCCCGACATTACTTTTTGCAACATCAAGTTCGTATTTTTTACGTTTGATTTTCGGACTGTTCTTAAAAGCAAGTGCAACACAATCTATAACCTTTAGCACACTGCCATTTTTAACTTCGACAGGATGAAAAAGCTCATCATGATCATCATGATCTTCTATGGCTAGGGTTTGTATACTACCGGCAAGCATAAATACTGCTATTAAAGCCGAGCATACCGCTCTTTTCATGTCCATAATTCTATTATATCATGCTTGTCAAGAGGTTTTAGATTTACATCTGTTATATAAAACCGAAAAGTTTCTTTTTCTCAGGAGGTTCTTCGCCAAAAGCTTCTACATATGCTACATATGCGAGTTCCTTTGATATCATTTTTAAATTTTTCCCAAACAAAGGTTTATATGTCAAAACATTTTTTCTGAAATCATTCATCCATTTTTGCGATTCTCTATATGTTTTTGGTTTTTCTCCTATTAAGTCTTTATCATATTCAAAATCTTGTAATATGCCACCGGTGTAATGAAAACCATATTTTTCAAGTTTGTTAGACACTTTGCTCGCTGCGAAATCTAATGCATTATAAATTATCCTGCCGGTTTTTGTCTCTCCAATTCTTTTTACATTGTCTCCTTGTGTATATTTTGAAGTTTCGATTATTTGAGTTCTGTCTTCTTTATTAGTATAATCATAGATTACATCGTAATTTTTATTCATTTTAACACTGGTATTTTCAGTATTTTTATCAATAATCACTTCGTCATGAATATGATGTAAAAGATTATCATACAACTCATCCGCCCTGGATTTTACATAACTATTAACAGCAGTTGATAAGGTTTTTATTGTCCCTGCTAACATATTTAGCGGTGATTTTACTTTTTTATCTATTTTTGTATCTATTTTATTTATTAAACTTTCAATAATTTCATCTGGATTTTCCGTATCTTCCATTTCCCCAAAGGAATTTATCGGCAAGGCATCGTCATCTATATCAACTTTACAATCTTTGCAATTTGATAATTCTATTCTATCAGCCCTATTTTCAGAACCTATAATTTCAATATTTTTTGCATTATATACCTTGGCTTTAGCAACTAATTGGTATTCTTCATATATTTCTTCATCTTCTTCATTGTATTCTGTGTTTATACTGGCATTTTTATCCTCTTCCTGCAACGGATATTTTATTTTAATTCCGTTTTTAAACTCTACTGTATAATATTCAACACCTTTTTTTGTTGCAATATTTTTTGAGGCAATTTCATTTATAACAAACTTTATTCCGCCAAAATTTTCATATATTGGCTCTTCCGGAGTATTATCAATAACAGTTCCATTTTTATTCTCAGAACTATTATGTTTATGATAAAGATGTTTTGTATTAAAGATTACATTATTGTTTTCACTTACAATCCTTGTATCATTTGCTTCTTTTATTGTATCTGTTCCAAAGTCAACAATATTAGAAATTTTTGGATTGTTTTCCTGCATATCAAAAGTACAATTTTTACATGCTATAACACATACAGAATCTTCACCTTCTCCACCTTTGTATTCCAAATTATTAATATATGAAATACGTGTCATTTTACCAAAAGTATATATTTCTGGGTTTTTCTCAATTCCATAGCCCTTTTGTTTCGGATATTTTAGTGAAGAACCATTATTAAATTCTACAAAGAAAACTTCTTTTCCATTTTCTTCTAAGATTTTCATTTCTTTTACATCAGATAATTTACATTCTATGTTAATACCACCAAAATTCTTTTTAATTCTTTCTTCTGTTTTTTTATTATTTTTTATTGAAGTACCATTATTATCTATTTGGTTTGTTTGTGTTATTTGGACAATACCGACATGTTTTAACAGATTTTCTTCAAATTTTGAACCTTCATTAGAAGTTACATGATAATTTTTTTCAATATCTTTTGTTTCTCCGTTAAAATCAGAAATTTTTGCATTTGCAATTATTACATTATTATTATTTTTTCTATCACCTAAATCATCCTGTTCAAATTTTACTTGATTTTTGACGGATATATCTTTTTCATTGATAGCAAATGTACAATCTTGACAACCCGAAACACTGATGTCGTCTTCTACACCCTCAATTCCGTTATATTGCAAGTTTGAACATCCGTCTATATACACTTTTTGTCTGTTGTTTTGATTTATACCAAACATAATTGATGAACCGTTAAAATTTTTTTGTAATGGATAACTTATAGAACTTCCATTTTTAAAGTTAATTATAAAAATTTGTTCACCATTTTGTCCGGAAACGGATTTCTTTTCTTTAATGTATTTTTGTTCGACATTTAAGCCGCCAAAATTAATACTCATCAATTTATCCTTATGTTTTACTCTCTTAAGGACACAATACGCCCTCAAACATGTAAAAACATATGAAATTGAGGAATTTCAAACAAACATAAATATTTACATTAATTTACAAATACACAAATATTATGCAGCATAAGATTTAGTCTTATGCAAGACAACTTCGCCGGTTTTTAGAGTTTCTTGAACATCAATTACTCTTTGATTTGTACTGCCAACCCAATATGCGTTGTTATCATTAAGCGCTTTTACATATCTTCCGTCACAAAGCACATCGATATATGGCATGCCTTCCCAATCCTTGACCTCTTCCCACAAGAAGCCTGTATATAACCAAATATTTTTGTCAGGACAAACTTCCTTAACCTTTTTGGCAAGTCTGCATATTTCGTTACGATTAAACGGGTGCAGAGGATCTCCACCGCTGAACGTAATTCCTGAAACATGTGATTTGTTTAAAGCTTCAAATAATTCGTTTTCTGCCGCTTCATCAAACGGCAAACCACCTGCCAAATCCCATGTGATAGGGTTTTGACAATCTTCGCATTGGTGTGTGCAGCCTGCTACCCAAAGAACTACACGCAAACCTTCGCCATTTAACATGTCGTCTTTTGTTATATTGTGATAATTCATTACATACTGATCCTGTCTTTAATCTCTTCCATTTTTGCGTCATTCAATCGAGTGTCGCCGTTTACTCTTGAATAGGATAGGTAACCGTTCATTCTTTCAATCTTTGTAAGGTTTCTGCTGCCGCATTTTGGGCATACATCCATAGCCAATTCCTGGTGACCGCAATCCTCGCAATATGCAAGTGACAGGTTTACCCCTTCATAAAATCCCATATCCATAGCACGGTTAATCAAAGTTTCAACAGCCTCTGTGTTATAAGAAATTGGATATTTTACGTATTGAATCTTTCCGCCGTTGAATAAATCCCAGAATCTTTTTTCCAAATCTTGTTTTTGAATTGGGGAAATTTCTTCTGCAACATGGCAATGGAAACTATTTGATACGTATCCCCTGTCTGAAACTTTTGGTTGAATACCGTATTTTTTTCTATATTGTTCTATTTGTAATCCGCATAATCTTTCTGCCGGTGTTCCGTATATTGCATAAAGATTTCCGTCTTCTTTTTTGTATTCTTGAATTTTTGCGTTAATATGCTCCATAACTTCTAACGCAAATTGACCGTCTTCAACAAGTGATTTTCCGTTGTACAATTCTTGAAGTTCGTTCAATGCTGTAATACCGAAAGATGCGGTTGCATATTTCAAAATAGGTTTAATCTTATCTGACGGTTTCAAATGTCCGCCATAGAAACCGCCTTGGCAATATGCAAGAGGGTTTACTGATGCTTTCATTTCACCAAGATAATCATAAGTTCTGATATGCAATTTTCTGATCATTTCCATGTAGTAATCCAAAACTTCATAGAAATCTTTGTTTTCTTTTCTTGATTTTGCAAGAATCATTGGCAAGTGCAAGCTGATTGCACCAATGTTGAATCTGCCGACAAATATTGGTTTGTCGTTTTCATCAGCAGGTTCATAACCGCCTCTTTCAAACCATGGTGATAAAAATGCTCTGCAACCCATTGGAGATACAACTCTCTTGTACTTTTTGTACATAGATGCTACATATCCTTCGCCCGTCAATGACAACCAATCAGGGTACATTGCACGTTTTGAACATTCAACACCTGCTTTGAATACGTCTTCCAATTCTTTGCCAGGTCCATGAAGATCCTTATCATACAAGAACACAATCTTAGGGAACAATACAGGTTTTTTGTTTTCTTTCTTACCTTGACCTTTTTCACGAATTTTAAGCATTGTAATTGATGCCATTTTTTCAAATTCGCCTGTTCCTAAGCCCATTGTCATTGTAATGAACGGATAATCTCCGCGGCTTGATGCAACTGTATTGAACTTGTATTCCCAACCTTGGAAACCTTGTTCAAAATCTTTTTGTACATCTTTTAAAGCTTCTTCTCTTGCCTTTTCAAAGGACAAGCCCATCAATATATATCTTTCATATTGTTTGTCATAAGATTTCTGTGCATAAGGTGCCAAAAGTTTGTCAACTTCTGCAACCGTAAATCCGCCGTACTGTTGGCTTGCTGCAGCCATTGTGATGTCACCGATTACGTCAAACGCAACATCTAATGTCTTTGGTTCATTGTACCAAAGGTTACCCATTTCAAAACCGCCTTTTAAAACTTCAGCAACATCAAACAAACAGCAGTTCATTGTATCACGTCTTGCGGACATATCATGGATATAAATATAACCGTCACGAATAGCTTGTAATTCATCAACTGTTAAGAAGAATTTTTTGTATAATTCTTTGTTTAATTGGTTAAAGATTAAAGAACGTTTTGTTGAAACAAGTGCAGAGTCAGCGTTTGAGTTTTCCTTATCACCAATGTACATGATTTTTTGGCTCTCTTGGAATACTTTGTCTAACATTTGAACGAAGTCGATTTTGTAATTTCTGTAGTTTCTGTAGCTTTTTGCAACCGCAGGATTTACTTGTTCCAATGCAGTTTCAACAATATTGTGGATTTCTTTAATGTCAATTTCGGTTTTGCCTGATTCTGCAATGCCTTCGTCAACTCTTGCACAGAATTGAGCAAGTTCAGAATCGGAGAATTTTACCATCATTCTTTCTGCAGATTTTGTGATGGCCTTAATCATTTTTTGTATATCAAATTTTTCAAGAGTTCCGTCTTTTTTTATGATAGAAATCTTGTCTTCATTTTTCGCTTGAATTTCATCAATCATTTCAGGGGTAAATTTTGAATCCCCTGATACAGCTTTTACTATATTTTTTAATACGTCAGAATGTAATTGCACTACATTTTCTCCTACATTTTCACTAACCGAATTCTGCATTCCAAATCTCCCCAAATATTCAATTTTATTATCTTCTCCAAGTCTTTTTAAACACACCAAAAATATTAGGGCATGTCTAAATGATAGTGTTTTCATTATACAACATAATTTATAAAATTAAAAGTATTTTAAACAAAATTTAATAAAAATTTAATACTTCTGATTGAGTAATATCAATCCATTTTATTACGAAATGTTAAGCTTTTTTCTTCTTACTTAACAGCTTTAAATACTGCCTATAACCATCTCCCCAAGAAGCCATACTATCAAGGATTTCAGCCAAGCTGTACCCTATATCCGTCAGGGTGTACTCCACCCTCGGTGGCACCTCCAAAAACTCTCTTCTTGACACGAGTCCATCCTCCTCCATTAGGCGTAGGTTTGTGGTAAGTACTTTCTGGGTAATTGTACCGAGCGATTTTTTCAGTTCACCAAAGCGTTTTGTCCCTGTTAGAAGGTCTCTTATTATTAAAACTTTCCATTTCGTATTCAATAACATTAAAGTAGTCTCAACCGGACACTTTGGCAGCTCTTTTAATTCCATTTTTCCTCCATTAGTATACAAAAGATACTAACATATTTTTAAATTTTAGTCAACCGAAACTCCCTCTATTTCAAGAAGTTGACGTTTTTTATTTAAACCGACGGCAAAACCTGTGAGTTTTTTGTCTTGAGAAATTACCCTATGACATGGCACAAAAAATAATAATTTATTTTTGTTGCATGCCTGCCCGACAGCCCTTGCGCATTTAGGGTTTCCAATATTTTTTGCAAGGTTTTTGTATGATATTGTTTTCCCGTACGGGATTTTTACCAATTCCGCCCAAACTTTGTGCTGAAAGGCAGTTCCCTCAAACAACAACGGCAGATTAAAAATTTTTCTTTTCTTTTGCATATATTCACACAACTGAATATATGCGTTGTGCAAAAGCGGAGTTTCAATTTCTTCACCCGCAGGTTTTGAAAAAGAAACTCCGCTAATTTTGTCATCTTTTTGTGATATAAATACTTTGCCTAACTCTGTATTATATCCAAAATATCTCATATTACTTTCTGTCAGTAACTTTGATTAAGTGCCAGCCAAATTGTGTTCCGACAGGATCAGAAACTTGTCCTACAGGAAGTTCAAATGCTGCATCTTCAAATTCTCTAACCATTTGACCGCGTTTGAAATAACCCAAGTCGCCGCCAAGTCTGCCTGATGGGCATTGTGAATATCTCATTGCATATGATGCAAAATCTCCGCCGTTATCAAGTTGTTTTTTAATATTCATTGCATCTGCACGAGTATCAACCAAAATATGGCTTGCTCTTACTTGTGTTGCTTCTTCATAAGCGAATACAGATGTTGACAACAATGCTAATACCATAAATATTTTTGCAATAGTTTTAATCATGATTTCACTCCTTTTTCTTCTATTATATAACACAAAATATAACAAAATTTGTTATTCTACAAGTATTTTATCTTTAAATTTATTAATATTTTTCGATAGGTTGACTACCCTCAACAGGCTGATGTTTTTCCTCTCTTTTCAGAATATACCGTTTGAGTAAGAAAGGAGAAAATATGAGCTTTAACGCATTAAAAGAAAAAGGTATGCCGCTTGAAAAACACTTGAGAACTTGGCATGATATAGTAAAACGACCTTTTGATCATAGCGAGGTAGATTGTTACACAAGAACACGCCAAATCCTTTTAAACGGGATAGAAGTTGAAGCGTGGGGCTTCAAACATGCATTTGCAAGATTAGTACCAAACCTTGATGATGAAGACAGAAAACTAATCTCTCAAATCAGACGTATAGAAGATATGCAGGAAACCACCGTAAATTGGCTGACGCCTGCCGGCCAAAGCGTTCTTGATACGACACTCGGGTACGAACAAGTTGCTGTTGACCTTACCGCTTGGCTTGCGCAAAACGAACCTGATAAATATGTAAAAGAAACATACGATTTTGGTCTGCTGGAGGACTTTGACCACCTATACAGATACAGTCAATGGTCATATATAATGGAAGGCTCTGACCCTAACCATATATTACAAGACCAAACAGATGTTGTCATTGGGCGCCCTACACAATATCACCACAACTGCAACGCTCTGAGGCTTAGAAAACCATATAACAAAGATAAAACTTCTCCGCAGACAAAAATAAACATTCTAACTCTTTTGTCCGGTGAACAGCAAACACACAATTTCTACTCAGAACACGGTATGATGTACTCAAATGACGATTTGAGAAGAATGTATGGAGAAATTTGTGATGTCGAAGAAGAACATGTTTCTATGTATGAATCTTTGATTGACCCTAATGAAACACCTTTTGAAAAACTTTTACTTCACGAATTTACTGAGGTCTGCAACTATTATAACTGCTACCAAGACGAAATTGATGACAGATTAAAAACCGTCTGGGAAGAATTTATGGCTATGGAAATCGAGCATTTACACTTTGCGGCAGAAATGCTTCAAAAATACGAAGATCGTGACCCTCAGGAAATTATAGGGGATGACATTATTCTTCCTTGCCATTTTGAAAGTCAAAAAGATTACGTAACAAGTATTCTTACAAAAGAAACCGGAAAACGTCTCGGAACAGATAAGGACTACAAAGAAATAGAAGAACTGCCTGCAGATTGGGCAAGTTATACGGTTCAAAATATTGTAAACAAGGATGGTGCTCCAACAGAACAGGTAATCCAAAATATAAAAACAACGATTGGCAGAGATATTGTCAGTGCTGATAAAAAATTGATTGACAAACAGCCAGAATTGTTAGCCAAAGCACTTGAAAAACATTCTCAAGCACCAAATACTGTAACTGTTAAAGAATACGAAGAAATGACTAAAGTTAAACCTTTTGAATTTGAATAATAGAATAAATAAGGGGTGCAGAATTTTGCACCCCTTATTTATTGATAGAAAAATAAACCTCTTTAAGCCGTTTTTTGCTTATGTGCGTGTAAAGTTGGGTTGTTGAAACATCACTATGACCCAAAAGTTCCTGCACAACTCTCAAATCAGCACCGTTTTCCAACATATGTGTTGCAAAACTGTGTCTTAGAGTATGCGGGCTTATTGTCTTGTGAATCTTTTTCCCCTGTTCATGAATAAAGTTATAAACATCTTGCCGTGTAAGGTTTTTACCCTTTTCATTAATCAGCAGTTTTTTTGAATCTAATCTGTTTTTCTGCAATACAAAATCCCTTTCCGGCAGATATTTCTTTATCGCATCAATGGCCTTTGAGCCAAGCGGTATAATCCTCTCTTTTGAACCTTTTCCGTAGCATTGAACATACTTTGCGCCCAAATCATAATCGTTTATTTTCAAATTAACAAGCTCTGAAACCCTGAGACCACAACCGTATAGCAGTTCTAATATAACTTTTTCAAGCTTTGACAAATCCTGATTTAATATCGTATCAATCTCTTGCAAGGTCATAACTTTTGGCAGCTTTTTCGGAAATTTTGGCTGCTCTATCGTCAATGTAGGATCGTTTTTACAATATTCATTTGTACAAAGCCACTTGAAAAACCCTCTCAGTGAGGCAATCTTTCTTATAACACTTGTCGGAGAATATTCTTTTTCGTGCAAATCCCTTATAAATTTGGTTATGTCCCCTCGCTCAATATCTTTTAATTCTTTATCGTTTTCACTCAAAAATTCTGTCAAATCACGCCTGTATGCATCTATCGTGTTTTTTGACAAACCTTTTTCAATCTCAAGATATTCAAGATATTCCGACAAAATTTGCATGCTCATACAAAAGATTATAAAACTTTTGCCATAACTTTTTATGCTTTAAATATATTATTTTATTGGAAGTGAAAAAGTTATCATTGTGTATTTGTCGGGCTCACAATCAAGATGAATAGTTCCGCCATGTGCTGTGATTACTTCCTTTACTATATACAGTCCTAAACCCGTTGCTATAGTTTTAGAATCCGTATCCTGCGTATAAAATTTGTCAAAAGGATTGTCCATAGGACCGAATGTACATCCATCGTTTTTTATTGAGCAGTAAATATTATTTTTTTGCTCATATAATGAGATTTCTATCTCTGATTTTTGCGGAGCATATTTTATGGCATTTGTTATAAGATTGTGTACAACACGCATTATCTCTAAACTATCAATATTTACATAACGGTTTTTGACAGTCGAATTCATCCTCACTTTTTGTTCTTTATCAAGAAACAAAAATTTGTATTCTTCGATTGCGGAATTTATCAAACTCACAAAGTTTACTGGAGTTTTATTGAGTTTATAGGCATGATTTATAACTTTATACCTGTCTAAGACATTTTCAATCAAATTTTTCATATATTTGTAACTGCCTGCAAGGTTTGTAACCAATTCCTCTTGATAAGGATTGAGCGGTGAAAGGTTTTTATCCTCCAACAATTTTAAAGCCATCATGCCGGCATTGACCGGATTTTTCAAATCATGTGTTACAAGTGCTAATATTGTCTCTTTATCCTGTGAAATCTGCAAATCGTCTGTGTTGTGTTCTGCCATTTTTAAACTCCACCATTCAATTTTACAAATTTTTATTTTTTAGGGGTATTAGCCACTTGGCTAAATTTTATATGAAACATTAAGTTTTGTAACATAAATGGAGGAATATGCGTCTTTTTATTAAAGAAAATTAAAAACATGCCGATAGATAACATGTGAGTAAATGAAAAGGAGTCAGTTATGGCTATCGAATTTAACGGAAAAGGAAATGTAAACAACTTTAAAATCGGCAAAGAATTGCCAAATGCAAAAGAAGTAGGTAAAGAGGAAAAAGTTGCTGAACAAAAAGCTGTTGTAGACAACAAGTTTGTAAAAGAACTTGGTGAAGATCTTTTGACAGCAAACGCCGCAAGCATCTTTGGGGTACAAATCAAAAAACCTCAAGGCGAAAAAATCGACAAAGAATTTTGGGGCGATGCACTAAACGGTTTGAAATTGAAAGATACAGAACTTGCATCTGAAACCGCAAAAGGTATCGCAGACATTGACAACGTATTTGCCGTTGCGGATATGGAACGCAAAATGGCATCATCTCCTTTTATTCAAGCATTGAATAAAGAGTTTGGCATCAAATAGACTTATAAATACTACATTTTATAAGTGCCTTCGGGCACACCCCCAACACAAAAACCACACTACATTTACTCATTTAAGCCGTCAAAACGGCTTTTTTATTTGGTATTTATTAGATTGAAAATAAAAAGTCCCGAGTTTCGGGACTTTTTAAACTTATGATTCAACGTATTCTCTTAAACGTTTGCTTCTGTTTGGATGACGAAGTTTTCTCAATGCTTTTGCTTCAATTTGTCTGATACGTTCACGGGTAACTCCAAACAATTGACCAACTTCTTCCAATGTTCTTTGGCGGCCGTCATCCATACCAAAACGTAATCTCAAAACATCACGTTCTCTTGGAGATAGTGTGCACAAAACTTCTGCCAAGTCTTCTCTCAAAAGTTCTGATGCGACTGTCTTGATAGGAGCATCTGCTTCTTTGTCTTCTATAAAATCACCCAATCTTGAATCTTCTTCTTTTCCGATTGGAGTTTCCAAAGATAAAGGCTCTTGCGCAATCTTAATAATTTCACGAAGTTTTGGAATAGAAACATTCATCTCTACTGCCAATTCATCCTCGGTTGGTTTTCTTGAAAGCTCTTGAGCCAATCTTCTTGTAACTTTTTTCAACTTGTTAATCGTTTCAACCATGTGAACAGGGATACGAATTGTTCTTGCCTGATCTGCAATAGCACGTGTAATTGCTTGTCTAATCCACCATGTTGCATATGTTGAGAACTTGAATCCTCTTTCATGGTCAAATTTTTCTGCTGCACGAATAAGACCCAAATTACCCTCTTGAATAAGGTCTAAGAACAACATTCCACGACCAACATATTTTTTAGCAATACTTACAACCAAACGCAAGTTTGCTTGAACAAGTTTTCTTTTTGCAATGGCACCGGCACTTCCGCCTTGCAATATTTTGCGAGCCAATTCAATTTCATCATTTGCAGATAACAGCTTTATACGGCCAATTTCTCTTAAATATAATCTTACCGGATCATCTACTGCAATACCTTTTGGTAAATCAAAATCTGCATCGTCTTCTGAGTCTTCTTCTGATGACATATAAATATCGTCCATATTTATTTTGCCACCCATTTTAGACGTAACGATATCCTCGATGTTGTCAGTACTGATGTCCATATTCATGTAGCTTACGCTGTCATTTTCGGAACTTAGGACTGAATCTTCATCTATATCTTGTAAATCATCAAGTGTTTCATCTTCCATTACACTTACAACTGAGGAACTTGGTTGTCTTTTCTTAGTCATTCATTTTTCTCCGATTGTTAATCTTATCTCTTAATTGCATTTGAATTTTTAGGGCTTCGGTATCATCGTTATTTACGTTATTATACAAATCTCGTAGTTTTTCTTTCTCGCGTTCCCTTTGACATTGCTTAATCTTATTTATATTTTCTTTAATTACATTTTCAAAGTCTTGGGAATTCAGATTTTTATAACTTTCCGATATGCTTATTAAATCCGTTACAATTTTCTGTAATTCAGGCTTTTCGATGAATTCCGTATATAAATGTTCAATTAATTCCTTTACATTATTTACGGTACACGTTAATTTGTCAATTGTAGATTTTACAATTATTAACGTTTCGTCTTCGAAAGCTGTATCGCCTATTATAGTCTTGATTATGTCAAAACTTATAGGACTTTCGGGTACTAGAAAAACGCTCAATAAATTTTTTTGCGCTTTTTCATAAATTGTTTCGTTTTTTGTTACATTCTTAACAAAAGTCTCGGCACTTTCTTTTGGTTCTTTAAAACTGTTTACCTCTCGCGCAAGGACTTTGCTGTCTATTCCAACAGCCTGCGCGACCATTTCTGTGTATTCTGAACGTACTATCCTGTTTTTTATTTCTCTCAAAACAGGAATAATTGTACGTATGTATTTTGCCTTTTCTGTCGGGGTTTTGTAGTTGTCTTTTTCTTTTAAGATACTGTTTATCTGAAAATCAATCAACAGCGGAGCATGCTCCATAAACTGCCTATAACTTTCAGCTCCGACTGAACGAATAAATTCATCAGGATCTTTGCCTTCAGGAGGACATATAACTCTGATTTCACAGGAATATTTGTTATCTGACGTTGAAATATAGCTTTCATCAAACATTTTTATATTTCCTACACCGGCAAAAACTTCTTTAATAATTTCTGCGCCGCGGTCAGTTGCCTTTTGTCCTGCAGCATCAGTATCAAAAGACAAATATATCCTGCGAGATTTTGTGTATCTTGAAAGAAGTTTGACATGCTCCTGTGTTAATGACGTTCCGCAAGCTGCTACAGCATTTTCAATACCGTGTGCCTGTGCTGAAATCACGTCAAAGTATCCCTCCATCAACACAACACTGTCCTGCTCTTTTATCGCATCTTTTGCGGTATATAATCCGTACAAAAGTTTGCTTTTGTTATATATCAAAGAATCTGAGGAATTTATATATTTTGGGCTCTGACCTTCTTCTATTGCTCTTGCACCAAATGCTACAAAATCACCAAACTCGTTTTGAATAGGAATAATAAGTCTGTGTCTGAATCTGTCAACATACCTCTCTTCTTTGCCCTTCAATATCAGACCGGCTTTTTCCAAAACTTCGTCAGAGTAGTCTTTTTTCAAATCATTGTACAAATCCGTATATGCTTTTGGGGCAAGACCAAGGTTAAATTTCTTTATTATATCTTTTGTAATACCGCGTTTTGTAAGGTATTTTAGGACTTCTTGAGCTTCTTTTGTGTCATCTCTAAGCAATCTGTTATGATAAAACTCTGCAGCACGAGAGGTTGCAGCAATCATATCTTCTTTTAATCCTTTATTAGCTTCGCCTTTTTTAAGGTTTTTAGGGAGTTCAAGCCCATATTCTTGCGCAAGCTCTTTAATTAAATCCATAAATTCAACATTCTTTGTCTTCATTATGAACGAAAGTGCATCTCCGCCCTCTCCGCAGCCAAAACATTTGTATATACCCAATTGCGGATTGACAGAAAATGACGGGGTTTTTTCCTTGTGAAAAGGACACAGGCCCCAATAGTGATTACCTGATTTTTTAAGAACGACCTGTTCAGATACAACATCAACAATATCAAGTCTATCCTTAATCTGAGATATTAATTCTTCTAATGTATCCGCCATAATAATATTTTACATCAATATTTTTATAAGTAAAAGGTTTATTTAATGTATTTTGCCGACAGCAAATTTCTATCCGCTTTTTTGTTTTGTTTATTTTATGTTTTTGATAATATAGTTATGCGAGAGAGAAAAAGGAGAACGCAAAAATGAAAAAATCAATTAAAGATTTAGGCGACATTAAAGGTAAAAGAGCGTTAGTCAGAGTTGATGTTAACGTGCCTTTGGATGAAAACAAAAACGTAACAGATGATACAAGAATTCAAGCTATCGTTCCGACAGTTAATTATTTGACAGAACGCGGCGCAAAGGTTATTCTTATGGCTCACTTAGGACGTCCAAAGGGAGAAAAGAACCCTGAATTTACTTTAGCACCTGTTGCAAAATATATGACAAAAGTTTTTGGTCAAGAAATCGTATTTATTCCATCTGTTGAGGAAATGGGTGCATATGTTGAAAAATTACAAGACGGTCAAATCGCTTTGTTAGAAAACATTCGTTACTACAAGGCTGAAGAAGCAAAAGATGATGATATGACATTTGCAAATGAACTTGCAAAATATGGTGATTTCTATGTAAACGACGCATTCGGCGCGGCTCACAGAAACCACACATCAACTGCAAAATTGGCAAAAGTTCTTAAGCCTGCAGTTTCAGGTTTGTTGATGGAAAAAGAAATCAGATGCTTATCTCAAGCTCTTGATAATCCGACAAGACCATTCACAGCTATTGTTGGCGGCGCTAAAGTTTCTTCTAAAATCGGTGTTTTGGAAAACTTGTTAGACAAAGTTGATAATATGATAATAGGCGGCGGTATGGCTTATACATTCGTTAAAGCAAACGGCGGCAAAATCGGTACTTCAATCTGCGAAGATGACCAATTAGAAGTTGCTAAAGCTATCGAAAAGAAAGCACAAGACAAAGGTGTTAAACTTGTTATGGCAACAGATGTTTTGGTAACTGACGATTTTTCAGGCAACGGAACAAACAAATTCGTTAAGATTAACGAAATTCCTGACGGATTTGAAGGTGTTGACGCAGGTGAAGAATCAAGAAAAGCTTTTGCTGACGTAATAAAATCTTCAAAAACTATATTGATGAACGGCCCTGTTGGCGCTTTTGAAAACCCTAAATTCGCAGAAGGTACAAAGGCAGTTCTTGCAGCTGTTGTTGAAGCTACAAAAAATGGTGCAACTTCCGTTATCGGTGGTGGCGATAGCGTTTCTGCAGCTAAGAAATTCTTCAAGGCTGAAGACTTCACTCACGTTTCAACAGGCGGCGGCGCTTCATTAGAATTCATTGAAGGTAAAGTATTACCTGGCGTTGCAGCTTTAGATGAAAAGTAATTCTAATATAGATTAATTTGAAAGACACTCCGTAGGGGGTGTCTTTTTTTGTAAAAAATTTCTTATTGCTAATCTTCTATGATATAATCTAATTATGCTTAAGGAGTGGAGGATTAAAGAAAGTAACAGTAATGAAAAGTCTTTGATAAAAAGGCTTTTGGCTTCTCGTGGAATAGTTGATGAAAAAGATGTATACGAATTTTTACACCCACTTGAAATTACTCCCTCAGATCCGAATAGTTTTGTCGATATGCAAAAAGCTGTCGAAAGACTTGCAAAAGCCATTGAAAATAAAGAAAAAATCGTTATCTACGGTGATTTTGATGCTGATGGGATAACCTCAACTTCACTGTTGTATAAATCTCTCAAATATCTTGGGGCAGACGTAAACTATTTTATTCCCGACAGAGACAAAGAAGGTCATGGAATAAATAAAACAGCCATTGTAAAGCTAATGACTTCCGCAAAACCAAAACTCATTATTACTGTTGACTGCGGTATTAGTAATTTTGAAGAAGTCAGTTTTATCAATAGTTTCAAGATAGATGTTATTATCACAGACCATCACGAAGCACCTGAACAATTGCCCAATGCTTTTGCAATAATAAACCCCAAAGCACCAAATTCTTTGGACGAAAACCTAAGCCTAAAAGAAATTGAAAGTTTGACTTCACTTGCAGGTGTCGGAGTTGCCTTTAAGGTTGCACAAGCTCTCCTTGCTCGTTACAACAAGTCAGAATACATATACGACATATTACCTTTTGTTGCAATAGGAACAGTAGCTGATATTGTGCCGCTTGTCGGAGAAAACAGATATTTGGTCACAAAAGGGCTTGAACTTATCTCCAAAGGAAAACATTACGGTATAAAAAGACTGTTTGAAAGTGCAGGATACAAGGTAGAAAAAGGTCTTACATCAGAAAAAATTGCCTTTGGAATTGCACCAAGGATTAATGCTTCGGGCAGGCTTGATACCGTAAAAGATGCCATAAATGTCCTGATTTCCGACAATAAACAAGAAATAGAAATGGCAATTTCAAACCTGAATGAACTGAACAGAGTCCGACAAGAGCTTTCCAATACTATTTTTGCACAAGCAGATGAAATGCTAAAAAAAGAAGGAAACAAAAATCCTGCAATAATTCTATTTTCACCTGAGTGGCATATAGGAATAATCGGAATTGTAGCTTCAAAATTGGTCGAAAAATACTACAAGCCAACATTTTTAATGACTTATTCCTCTGAAAAAAATGAATATAGGTGTTCTGCAAGAGGTATAGACGGTATATCATTATATGATGTTATAAGTGCAAATTCCGAACTGTTGGAAGGTTTTGGGGGACACTCTCTTGCCGCAGGGCTGACTTTTTCCGGCGAGAAAACTTCTTTTGAACAGGTAAAATCCGCCCTTAATAAGACTATAAAAGATTTTATAGGAACTAAGGAGCTAAAGCCTTTTGTTGAAATTGATATGGAAGTTTCCCCAACAGAAATCACAACTGATTTGGTCGAAGAATTGGCTATGCTTGAACCTTTTGGGGCAAACAATCCGGCTCCTGTTTTTGCAATGAAAAACCTTAAAATTAAAGAAAAGCGTCTAATTGGAGAAAATAAAGATCATCTGAGAATGCTTGTTCAAGCAGGAACAACCGAATTTGTATGTCTGCGTTGGGGCTTGGGAGATATTGCACTTATACAGGGAGATACCCTTGACATAGCTTTTCATCCGCAAATTAATGAATACAACGGTAACATAAGTGTTCAGCTGATTATTGATGATATTCATTCAGAGTATTTGAAAGAAGAAAATACCCAAAAAGAAGTCGGTCTAAAACTTTACGATCACCGTAAAAAAACTGATATTTTGCCACAGGTAGATGATTATGTCAAAAACGCAAAAGCAAATATCGGGATTTTCGCTGAAAGTAAAGCAATTAAAGATAGTTTGACCCCGTTTAAAAATCTTACTGAACATATCTTCAACAGAGAAAATATTCCTGACTGCGATGCAATTATGTTTTTTGATTATCCTGCAGACAGAGAAACTTTTGAACAAATTATAGAAGATGCCCATCCGTCTGCCATTCACTTTATGAATTATAAAATAAAATATTTTGATGACAAAGAATTTTTGACAACTTTTATCAAAATGCTGAGATTTGCGGTTCACAACAATAGTGGAGAAGTGGGGATATTACGCTGCGCAAGTGCCCTCGGCAAATCCTATGAAACAATACTCTCATTACTTGATTTGTTTGAAGAAGTAAATTTTATAAAAGTTTTGGAAAGGAATGAAAATTTCTATAAAATTGAACTTGAAAATATTACTGACCTGTCACCCGTATTGAATAATGATAAATATATTGAGGTTAAAAAACTCATAGAAGAATGCGAAAACTTCCAGAAAAAGTTATTAGAAGAGGACCTAGACTCTTTGGAACTTGTATTCTAACCAAAATATGTTATACTTATAATGAACAAAATCGGTTCAGACTCGTTTATTCTTATAGGAGAAAAACATGAAAAAATTATTATCAATTTTAGCTGTTTTAGGATTTTTGGTTGGTTCACATGTATATGCCGATGATGCAACCGATGCAAGAGCTTTTTTTAATAGCTACGTAAATGCTGCAAATACATATAGCCAAACAATTCCTAATTTTTATTCACCAAATGCCAAGATTATCAGACAAGTTGTAAAACCTGATGGAACGTTAGTAAACCTTTCACCAGATACCGCAACTTATATAAAACAAATGAAACTTGGACAAACAACCGCAAAAATCAGAAAGTATAAAAATACGTACAGAAATATTTCCGTAACAAAGGTTGCAAACGGGTATAAAATCAGCGCTGAAAGACAACCTACCGGCGAAACATATTGGTTAAAATTTTACCAAATCGTTCAAAAACAACCAAACGGTCAATGGAAAGTTGTTGAAGAATTGATGCAAACAAGAGTACAAATCTTCTTAAAATATGCAAATCAATCATCATAAAATGTTGTTAATAAACAAAAGGCACAAGTTATAAAACTTGTGCCTTTTGTTTACCATGGATATTCGCTTGGAATGCTCCAATCATTCAATTCTATAACCTTTGCACAATAAAAGTTTCTGAACGGTATTTCCATATTGTTACTGCACCCGTAATGCTTATCTGTTTCGTGATACTTTAAATTCCCAATGTTATTAAAGCTTCCAAACGTTGATACCTCATAATTATAACCGTTAAAACCAATAAACACAAAAACATCACGACCAATTTTGTTAGGTGAACTTTGTCCGTTTATGTCAACAAACATTAGTATATAATTATGTTTTTTATTGTAGAAAAAGGACACAATTGCACCGTCTTTCATAATAAGATAATTTGTTATAAGTGGCGATGTTTTTATACCATCAGAATCTTTCAATATCGTGTACCTTTTCTCTAAATCCTGAACCTTAACAAAGAACGATTCTGAAAGATAAGGCATATAGTATTGCTTTACAAAAGGTTCCATATCTTTATATTGTGTACTTTTAGGTAACTCCCAAGTATCTGAGGGCCCGTTATCTACTTCTGAAAAAGTTACTATCCTGCTTAGTTCATTATAAATATTATGCAATCTATTTGCTGTATAAATTTTCTGAATTTGTATTACCACAAAATACAAAATGGCTATAGTCAAAACACTTATCAATGTTGATGCAAGTGCTGTATCTTTCTCAAAAAATGCAGATTTTTTACCAAAAATTTTCAATTTTCCACTCCTATTTACTAACTGTAATTATAATAATTAAATTTACAAAATATGTCAAAAATATTAAATTGTTGTTAATTTAAAATAAATATGACATAATATGGTTTATGAATAAATTTAGATTCTTGACAGCAGGTGAAAGTCACGGTAAATGTTTGACGGCAATAATTGAGGGTTTGCCGTCCGGTTTTTTTATCAATACTGATTTTATTAATGAAGAATTGAAAAGACGTCAAATGGGATACGGCAGAAGCAGTCGCCAAGCATTTGAGAATGACACTGTTGAAATAACTGCCGGAATTCATAACGGACTAACAACAGGCGCCCCTATATGTCTTATTATTAACAACAAAGATTTTAGTGAAAAACCACCATTCACAAAATACAGACCGGGCCATGCCGATTATGCCGGAAGCAAAAAGTATTCCCTTGATGATCTGAGAGATGTATTAGAACGTGCAAGCGCAAGAAAAACTGCAATTGAGGTCGCCGTAGGCGCTGTTGCAAAGCTTGTATTAAAAGAATTTGGAATAACAGGAACATCAAATATTTTGCAAATCGGTAATGCGACAGAAAATTTTGAACAGGAAATCGAAGGGGCAAAAGCCAACGGTGATTCCCTTGGCGGAAAATTTGAGGTTATTTATACAAATCTTCCAATCGGACTGGGCTCATATGTTCATTGGGACAGAACTATCGACGGCAAATTGGCACAAGCCATTATGAGTATAGGTGGTGTAAAAGCTGTTGAAATAGGCGAAAACCCTTTAGGTAAAAAAGGTTCCGAATACCACGATGAAATCTTTGCCGAAAATGGTAAAATTATAAGAAAAACCAACCATGCCGGCGGTATAGAAGGCGGAATGACTAACGGCGAAGATATAATCATAAAAGCTGTTATGAAGCCTATTCCGACAATGGTAAAACCCTTGAAAACCGTTGATAAAAATACATTAGAAGAATGTGAAGCACACTTTGAACGGTCAGATACATGTGCGGTAGAATCTTGTGCTGTTGTTGCAGAAGCAAGAGTAGCTTGCGTTCTGGTTGATGAATTTTTACAAAAATTTGGCGCAGACAGCAAGAAAGATATTTTGAATAATTATAATAGTATTTGAGTACCCAAAATCAGTCTATGGCTGTCTTCTGCGTTTTCGTTGTCACAGAAAACGTAGTTGAAAAGTAATTTCAAACCTTGTCCGATTATATAATAATTTATACCGGCAGAATATTCGCGTCTTTTATCTCCACTTGCATTCAAATTCGGATCAAAATGATCCGCTCTTGCAACGATTTGAATTTTTGGAGTAATTTTATAGCCTATTGTTGCATAAAACCCTTCCGCTTTATTCGTACTTGTATACCTTCCGTTGTAACCGTCAGCTCTTGAATATTCCGCATTAATCATAAAATCTTTATAATTATATCCGATATAGGCTCCACCAACAGTATAATCTGTATGTCTCTTTCCTTTACTAATACCACCACCGATAACTAATTTCCCGTATTTTTCACTATCTAAAAGACCAAGCGGCTTAAAATTTACCCAGCCTGTAACTTCTGCTCCAGGAAAAAATTCCTTAAAAAATCTGTCTGAGCTGTTTAATGCCAAACTATAATCCGCAAGAGAGTATTTTCCCGCAACTCTGACACCCAAAGCCCTTGTGTTGCCAAAAGTTCTTGCTATTTGAGCTCTGTTTACAAAAGGAACAAAAGTCGTTGACATACCGCCCTCAACTCCGACCTGGTTTCTGGAATTGCCAACATACACCTGGTGATGAGGTATATTTTTATTAACAATATACGCATCACTTATCAATTGTTGGAAAAATGTCATGTTTTTTGTCGGTGCAAATTTTAATTGCAGTTTGAAATCTGTTTCCTGGAATTTTTCCAACTCGCCAATTACACCGACATCAATAGATGTTATATCATACTCTGTATCAACATCATGAGAAAATATATTTGTTGAAAGATTTCCTCTGTATTTTGCATACAGCTGCAATCTGTCGATAGGTCCTTTTTCATAATCCACCGTTAATATATCTTTTAATAAATAGTTTGCCTTATCTGTTCTTGTTACCTTAGCATGAATCGCCTTATTTATACGAGAAGATAATGATACATCATGATCTATCGGATCTTTAAAATGTTCAAAGAAATCAAAGTTTTCTTCTGTATTATCTATTACAATGTCATTTTTATCAATTACGCCATCATTATTCATATCCCGCTCAGGAAGCGGGGTATCTTTCGGTAAATATATAGCAGATTCAACCGCAAATGCCGGAGTAAATGCTGTTAATAATATAACTATTATTACTTTTAAAAAAGACTTCATATATTATTAAAGATTATAACATATTATTTATTGCTTTTTTATTATTTTATTGTATATTTATTGTTATGACAAGTGTAACAAAAAATAATAAATATACAAAAACCCACGCCCCGATTGTAGAGGCACTAAAAAAGGCTTATGAAAATCCGAGCTATCAGTTCCACATACCGGGACACACAAAAGGTGGCGGGGCGCTACCTGAATTCAAACAATTAATTGGAAGAAAAGCTCTTTCAATTGATACAACAGATGAATTTGACGGTCTTGGAACATTACATCCGGCAACAGGCCCGATAAAAGAAGCTCAGGAACTTGCAGCACAAGCGTTTGGCGCCAAAAAAACTTTCTTTCTATTAAATGGCTCAACTGCCGGAAACCTTGCACTTGCTATGGGTTTGACTAAAAAAGGTCAAAAAATAATTACAAACAGGAATTGCCACAGATCAATTCTGACAGGTATGATAATCTCTGGTGCAGAACCGCTTTGGCTTGTTCCTGAAAGGTTTGAAGATTGGGGTATTTGGGGTAATGTTAACCCTGAACGTGTTGAAGAAATGCTCAAAGCATACGATGATGTTTCTATGGTATGGATTACAAACCCAACCTATGAAGGCGTTGTATCTGATATAAAAGCAATCTCAAAAATTTGTAAAAAATATAATGTTCCGTTAATTGTAGATGAAGCACACGCATCTTTGTGGAATTTTAATGATAAACTTCCAACCTCAGCACTCAAACTTGGCGCTGACGCCGTTGTTCATTCGTTACACAAAACCGGCGGAAGTATGAGCCAAAGCTCAATGCTTCATATATCAGAAAATTCAATGCTAGACGTTGACGCGGTTGAAAAAGCTTTAAAATTATTGCATACCACAAGTCCATCTTTAATGCTTTTGGCAAGTTTGGACGCTGCTCGTGCAAACCTTGACAGCCCTCGAGGCAGAAAACAGATTGAACGTGCCATACAAAACGCAAAATACCTAAGAAGCGAAATAGACAAAATGGAACATATCCATCAGTTGAAACCTGATTTTGGATACAAAACAGACGTTACAAAAGTATTTATCAAAGCAGATGGTCTGTCCGGTAAACGCTTAGAATCTATTTTAGAAATTGATTTTAATATAGAAGTAGAAAGTGCCTCAGATGCCGGCTTGTTGCTCCTTTCAAACATTGGAAACAAACGCTCTGACATTCAATACTTGGTTGATTGTCTTAAAAAAATTGATCAGACAAACTATTCAGACATTTGTTATTTGGAGAACAAAAAGCACATGCCGATGCTCACTCCGATAATCAAAAAGAACCTGAGAGATGCCTTCTACAGCCCGAAAGAAACTATTCCAAAACACAATGCTGTAGGCAGAATTTCTGCAGAAATTATTGCAGAATGCCCTCCGGGGATTGCAGTTTTATTGCCGGGTGAATTGATAACAGAAGATCATATGCCTTACCTGACAGATTACGAATTTATTGAAGTATTAAAATAATTTTTATGAAATACTTACAAGAGTATTTCTGATTTTTGACAACAAATCCTCATTATCTGTCTTTTGTGCATAGCGTTCTGCTTTTTCCAGCAAACCTTTTGCTTTTTCATCATTTTTTGCATCAAGCATAATACTTGCTGCATTCAGATAGTTTTGTGCAACTTTTTGCGGAGAATCTGCATCCATATAGTTTTTAACCGCTTTTGAATATGATTTAAGAGCTTTATTTGACTCTCCAAACCTGTCATAAGCATCCCCGCGGCTTGATGATACATAACCTTTTATCTTTGCATTATCAGTTTCATCTGCCAGAGCATCTGCCACCTCAAAGTAATCAAATGCGCCTTGCTCGTACATATCTGAATAGATATTTCCAATTTTTGTCAAGGATGTTGACTGAACTGTTAAATTTTCAGCTTCGCCCGCAAAACTTACGGTTGAAAAATAGTGATCTATTGCAGGTTCAAGCTTGTTTACATCGTTATAAATTTCTGCCATTGAATAGTGAGCACGTGTTTTTACGTTGCAATCTTTTGTCCTTTGGGTTGATTCATAGTAGCTTTTGAGGGCTTGAGACAAATAATCGTGGTCATCATATATCTTTCCGACCTCTAAATATATTTTGGATTGAGTTTCTTTATCATTAACCTCAGTTGCCCTTTCTAATGCTGTCTTAAAGGCCTCAATGGCTTCTTTCGGTTTGTTTGCATATGCCATTTTTTTGGCCTGAATAAACAGTTTCTTTAATTCCTTGTCCTGTGGAATAAGGTTGTTTGTCTTGGCTTCTTGTTCATGCTGAACTTGTGCTTGTGATTCTTCCTTAGGGGTTTCTTCAGGGAATTTTACCAGGAATTGAGGATTTATATCATTCTCGTTGTATTTGAAATCTATTTGTTGCAAAAATAGGGCATCAACCCAATTTTCTACAACTTTTGAATCTTTATCAAGAGTTTTTGATATGTAATTATCGAGAATTGAAGCAGCATTTTTCAGGTTTGATTTTATGAGCTTGCTGTTTGGATTTTCTTTTGTTATCTGTTTTTCAATAAGCTCTAGGTATCCGCTGACTTCTTCTTTCAAATCATCAGGCGTTCCGATTGCAATTGCAGTATTTTTAAAATCTTTCAAAATCTGTGCAATGTTAATGTTTGGGTTGCGTTGTGCAAGTGCCGTTGCAACTTCATTAGGGTAATGATTTTGTATGTTAACATCTGCCTGTTTTGCGTATTGTTCATAAGTGTGTGAATCAACGTAATTCAGACCTTTGCTGCGTTCGTTTTGGTTTGCCTGTTCTTCTCGTTGAGCATTGGACGTTGAACGTTCCTCTTCTTCACGCTTTTTGACGGCGTTTCGTCTGTCGGGAACTATGTAAGGTCTTTGGTATATACTATTTAAGTTCAACCCCATTTTTTACAATACCTCTCCACAACAATACTATGCTAATTGTTGTTTTTTGAAATCATACTTTTGTATTATATTTAAGGGTTTTTTATATAAAGTCAACCTTTTATAACCATCTCACAATTTTTGCAATCAAAAATAAGGTTGTATTTTTTCCCTTTTTCGTCAATTAAAAACAATTTATCGGGGGATTTGCACATATCAAAGGCATATTTCAGACAATGTTTTGTCCGCATTAATTCGACATTTTTAGGTCTTGTACTTTCATAAGACATTTGGGTTATTTTACAGCCGCATTTGTCATAAAATTCTTTTGCCGAACTGTTGTGAACGTTTGCACGATAGTCCATTTCCGGTTTTGGGAATTTTGCATAACGCATTGGCTGCTGAACTTCTCTTTCATAATTTGAGAGGCGTTCCTCCATCAAATCTTCGAGAATTTCTCTCCTAAGGTTGTTTATCTCTGATATGGGCAAAAACGGAATTTCGCCGTTTATCTGAATATCCGTAACATAAAAATCACTTTCACCTGTCTTATTCAGTTGAGATATAAAATTTTCTCTCATTTTTTCAGGATTTTTTGCTTTTTCATTTTTTATAAGTTCTATTGCCGTTTCAATTCCGTCTTCGTCTATCGCATGCAAAATTCCGTTGTTATACAGAAATTTAACGCCAATCCTACGTTTTATATTTTTTAATTGTTTTTCAAATTCGCTATCAAAGTTTCTGTAAATAACAGTTCCTTTTGAGATTTTATCCATTTTATTCGGGAAAATCCTGTTCCCTTCCACCCTGTTGACCAAACATCCGGTGAGATTACCCTCAACAAAATAGCACAAACCGTCCTGCGGATTGATTTTGCCCGATATTTCAAACCAATTTTTACCTATGCTTGTAACTTTTCCAAGCTTTTCACCCATTGATTTTGGGGTATCAAAGTTGAAACATCTTTCTCTGCCGTTTAAAAAATACGTTGTAAAACCACGATTAAAACTTTTGTTCAAATCAGGTTCAAAATCCATAAACACCTTGCCTGATGAGGTTTTTTGACTAATTTTGTCAAGCTCTTTTCTGTAAAAGGCAACAACATTTGAAACATAATTTTCGTCTTTTAAACGACCCTCAATTTTAAAAGATTTAACCCCTGCATCAACAAGATTTTTCAAATATTTTGACGCATTAAAATCCTTTAGGCTTAAAAGGTATTTGTCTTTTGAGATAACTTTTCCGTTTTCATCAACAAGTGTATATTTTTTGCGGCAACTTTGAGCACATTCACCCCTGTTGGCAGATCTTCCGCCATTTGAACAACTCATATAACATTGACCGCTGTATGACACGCATAATGCCCCGTGAATAAAGGTTTCTATCTCAGCATTTGTATTACCACAAATCTCTTTTATACTGTCTAATGACAACTCCCTTGCCAATATAACACGAGAAACACCGACTTCATCAAAAAATTTTGCTTTTTCCAATGATCTGTTATCACATTGGGTGCTCATATGAATGGGTATTGGCGGTAATTTGCCCTCTATTGCTGCCTTTAAAATTCCCATATCCTGAACAATAATCGCATCAATACCGATTTCATACAAATTTGTTATAAGGTCTATCGCCTGTTCAAGCTCATTATCGTCTAAAATAGTATTGACCGTAACATGAACTTTTACATAAAATTTGTGGGCATGCTCAACAATCTCCCTGATATCTTCAAGAGAATTTCCGGCATTTTGTCTTGCTCCAAAATTTTGAGCGCCCAAATATATGGCATCGCATCCGCTGTTAATCGCTGCAAGTGCCGTCTTTAGGTCTTTTGCCGGTGCTAAAAGTTCTGTCATAATCCCATTGTATTACAACAAATATCACTTGACAATTATTATTTTTCATGCTATAAATTGTGTGGGGTAAATGTATATTTATAAGTCTTGTTTTTCGACAAGACTTTCTTTTTGTCTAAATTTCCACACTAAGGTTTTTTAAACAAACCTTTTGCCTTTGTCCACAAATTCTTTGCAAATGCTGAAACCTTTGCAGGAAAAGCCTTTAACGCGGCAAATGATGGTTTAGAAAATTTTACTTTTGGTAATTTGAAACCTTTGAGTCTTGAAATTGCCATTGCAAGACCTGCCACAACAAGACCTATTCCCAGCGCTTTTCCAACATCAGTATGTTTTTTGGGTTTAAATTCATCTTTTTGAGCAGGCATTTTCATAACAGGTGAAAATCCCGGAATAGTTTCAAATGGTGGTGTTCCGACAAATCTTGGCTTTGTTCCGGCAATATATGCAGGACCGTCAAACGGTATTATACCAAGCGAAGAACACAAATCTAAATCATCTACATACGACATCATTTTTCTCCTATGTATTTATAAAGTAAAATTTGTCATGAAAATTGCCCCTCAAAATAAATTTTGTAAACTTTTATGGTATAATTTTCGTGCTAAGAGGGTTTTACTCCTCACCTTTGTATTATGACAGAGAGGATTATTAAATGGATAAATTTTACGTAACAACAGCTATTGACTATGTAAACGGCGCCCCTCATATCGGACACGCTTACGAAAAAATCTTGACAGATATTATCGCAAGACACTTTTCACAAAGAACTGATGTTTTCTTTTTAACCGGTACTGACGAACATGGTATCAAAATACAAAAGACTTCAAAAGAACATGGAATGACTCCAAAAGATCTTTGCGATATGAATGCTCAAAAATTCAAAGATGCCTGGAAAGCACTAGATATTGATTACAACAGATTTATCCGTACAACTGACGAAGATCACGAAAAAACCGTTCAAAAAATCTTCCAAAAATTAAAAGACAAAGGAGATATCTACAAACACGAATACGAAGGCTGGTACTGCACGGGCTGCGAATGCTTTTTGAACCCGAAAGATTTGACAGAAGACGGCCTTTGCCCTGATCACCTTAAAAAACCTGATGTTGTAAAAGAAGAAAATTATTTCTTCAAACTTACAAAATACAAAGATGCAATTATCAAACATATTAAGGAAAATCCTGATTTTATAGTTCCGTCATTCAGAGCTAATGAGGTTTTGAACCAGTTGGAAGATATTCAAGATATTTCAGTTTCCCGTTCAAAAGAAAATGTTGGTTGGGGTATTGATATTCTTGATGATCCGGCACAATCCATTTACGTTTGGATAGATGCGCTATCAAACTATATAACCGCAATCGGATACGATATTGACAACCCGTCAGACCAGTTCAAAAAACTTTGGCCGTGTGATGTTCATGTTATCGGTAAAGATATTCTTAAATTTCACAGTATTTATTGGCCGGCAATTTTAATGGCTTTGGATTTACCTTTGCCGAAACATATTTTTGCACACGGCTGGATTACAATTGATGAAACAAAGATGTCAAAGTCTTTGGGTAATGTTGTTTCGCCAACTTCTGTTCTTGAAACATTTAATCTTGAATATCCTGACGCATTCAGATATTATATGGCAACATCAGCTCCTTGCGGACGTGACGGTAATTATTCAGATGATGACTTCAAAGAAAAAGTTAACGCACACCTTGCAAATTCAATGGGTAATTTGTTAAACAGAACTCTTTCAATGCTTGTAAAATACTTTGACGGTGAAATTAAACCTGAATTTAAGATTCAGTCTGACCTATTCAAAAAAGCTTTAGGAACTGTAAAAATTGTAGAAAATCATTTCAACCATTTCGAAATTCAAGAGGCCGCACAGGAAATTATCGGTATTGTTGATATGACAAACAAATACGTAACTGACAACGCGCCTTGGACTCTTGCAAAAGAAGAAAAATGGACAGAATGCGGAAAAGTGTTGACAACTGTTTTGGAAATTATGTGCGTAATTGCATCATTAATTTATCCGTATTGTCCAAACATTGCTCGTGAAATGGCTCGTCAATTATCATTTGATTTGAATACAAAACTTGATGATTTGACTTGCGATAATATAAAGATTGGCAAATTGATTTCAAAAGAAGATATCAAGCCTGTATTCTTGCGTGTAGATAGTGAACTTGCAGACAAAAGCCAAAAGAAATAGGTGAGAAAGTGCTTGTAAAACCGGATAAATTAAACTTTATAACAGCAGGAATGCCTTTAAGAACAGGGAAAGGCGGATATTCCGGCGCTTTTGATGTTCTTGGGGAAATGAATCTTGACGGTATGGAGATGGAATTTGTACACGGGGTTAGAATCTCTGATGAATCAAAAAACTTCCTGAAAAACTCCAACAAATATATACTGACGGCACATGGCCCATTCTACATAAACCTGAACTCAAAAGAGGAAGAAAAAATTGACGCAAGTGTGCAGAGGATTATTGAAACCATAAATGTTGCAAAAGAGATAGGAGCATACAGTATAACCTACCATGCTGCATTTTATATGGGAAAAGACAAAGAAGAAGTTTATAAACAGGTAAGTAAACAAACTCAAAGGATTATTAATGCTGTCGGACAGACAGGTGTTTGGATAAGACCAGAAACAACAGGAAAAGCAACTCAATGGGGCGATTTTGAAGAAATTATCAAACTTTCAAAAGAATTTGAAGGTTATGTTCTCCCTTGTGTTGACTTTTCACATATCCATGCCAGAACCGGCGGAGAATACAATACTTATGATGAATTTGCTCACGTTCTTGACAGAATCGGAGTGGAACTTGGCACTCAAGCACTGGAAAACTTCCACGCACACGTTGCAGGTATTGAATATACAGCAAAAGGCGAACGCCAACACCTCAACCTTCAGGAATCGGATATGAATTATAAAGACCTGATGAAAGCCTTTAAAAACTTTGGAGTCAAAGGTGCTGTCGTATCAGAGAGTCCTAATATTGAAGATGATGCTTGTCTTATGAAAGACTATTATTGCAGTTTATAATTGTGTTTTAAACATAACACATCAAAGCATATATTCTATGCCCTGTTTGTTTTTCGGCTGCGTATAAAATTTATTATTTTACGTCGTCTTTAATTACGATAAGGTTATTCATAATTTTCATAGCGCAAGTAGGTAACACAACGTGTTCCAAGCCATCTGCTATGCTTAAAATTTTACCTGCACCCAATACTACATCTTCGCCTTTGTATTGAAATTTGTAGTCTGTTTGTCTGTCTGAGCGGATTGTAATTTTGTCCATCATCTGTCGTTTTCCTTATCTTTTATTACTCCGAGAGTATCGTAGAAAATACCCTCTTCCATTACTTCATCATAAATATCTTCGTCTTGTTTGAATTCATCCATTGTGTACGGATACAAATCAATACAAACATTCATCTCTGTTTCAATTTTGCCGATTATCGGCCAAATTTCTTCTCTTTTTGATTTGTCTTGTGTTTCAAAAATTGCCACAAGCTCTATATCTTCACCGTCATGCTCTTTTCCGTCTAGGAACTGCCCAAAAAGATATATTCCTTTAAAATCATCAAATTTCTTTCTAAATGCAGTTGTCAAAGTTTTTATGACGTCTTGAACAGTCATAATATACTCCTTAAATCTTTTCTTGCAACAGTTTTTTGCTCAGATGTAGCAAGATTTTTAACCGACACAGTATTGGTATTGATTTCGTCTTCACCAAGAATAAGTGCATATTTTGCAACTTTTGATGCTTTTTCTAACTGTTTTGTAAATTTTTTATTGCTCAAATCAAACTCAACGCTAAAACCGTCTTGTCTCAATTCCTCAGCCAATGCAAACGCATCAACAGGAGAATTTGAAACAATATAACCGTCAAGCATTTCGGCAGATCTTTCAGGCAAAAGCGAATTTAATCTTTCCATTCCCATTGCCCAGCCAACCGCAGGAATATCGTCTCCGCCAAGGTTTCTGACCAAGCTATCATATCTTCCGCCGCCGCAGACAGCGTTTTGCGAGCCAAGATTGTTTGATTTGATTTCAAAAACTGTTCTGTTATAGTAGTCCAAACCTCTTACCAAAAGTTTGTTTTCTGTATATTTTACGTTCATTTTATCAAGGTAAGATTTTAGTTTTGCGAAGTGATCCGCACAATCTTCACAAATATAATCTGATTTTATAACAGCCTGAACTTCGGGTTTTTCAAATATTGCCTGACAGGATTCGACCTTGCAATCGAGCAGTCTGAGTGGATTTTTTTCGTATCTTGTTTGGCAATCTTCGCAAAGTTCATTAAAATATGGTTTCAAAACTTCTTTTAATCTTCTTTTGAACTCCTCACGACAAGCAGGACAACCCAAAGAGTTAATTTCAACCTCCAAATCGTTAAGTCCGAGTGCTTTTAGATAATTAACGGCCATCAAAATAGCTTCAGCGTCAGCCGTAGGCTCTTTTACCCCAAACATTTCGCATCCTACCTGATGAAATTGTCTCTGTCTGCCCTTTTGAGGACGTTCATACCTGAACATCGGGCCTTTGTACCAAAGTTTCACCGGAGCAGAAAGTCTTGCCATACCGTTTTCTATAAAGGAACGGACAACACCGGCTGTATTTTCAGGGCGCAAAGTCATAGAACGATCACTCTTTTCAAAAGTGTACATTTCTTTGTTTACAATATCTGTTGTATCACCAACCCCGCGAGCAAATAGTTCTGTCGCTTCTAAGATAGGTGTTCTGATTTCTTTATAACCATATTTTGTAAATACTTCAAGTGCCGTTTGCTCTAAAAAGTGCCACTGTTCAACTTCTTGAGGTAAAATATCGTGTGTTCCTTTTAGTACGTTTATTATCTTAGCCATAAAAAAATTATATTAATTCAAGAACTCATTGTCAACCATGCACTAAAACATATTTTTCTTAAAATAACTATTTTATTACGTCAATCATTGAGTTAATTTTATCAAGTTCATCTTTTGTACAGAAATTTAATTTTTTAGTAATAACTTCTATCAAAGAAGAATTGTTTTCTGATTTTTCATTAATAGTTAAAAGTGTTATTGGAGATATTTTAAACGTATCGCAAATCTTGTTTATCGTTTTGGCCTTTGGGGTGTACCTGTTTGCTTCAATATTTCTAAGACCGTCAACGGATATGCCGCACATTTCGCTAAATTTTTCCTGAGAAATGCCTTTTTGCATTCTCAATTCTTTTATGGATTTGTTAATCAATAATTGAAAATCTGTCATACAATACAGAATAGAATATATTAATGAATTTTGTAAGTGGATTAATTAACATATTTTTATGTTAATTAATACGGGTAGCCACACACACACAACAACAACAACACGAACCTCACAAGGTAGTATAACACGAGTTTTAGCCGTGTTATTAATAATATTTCCTCAAAATAAAAACCCCCACCAAATTGGTGAGGGTTTTATAAAATATTTTGTATGTTATTGTCCAAGAACCATTTTTCCGTTAATCATATTTTGCATAACTTCAATCGCTTTTTTGAGCTGAACATCATCTTTGTTTTTTACATTTTCTTCGGTCAGTTCCACAACCAGGTCAGGGGTAATACCTTTTTTATTAATGTCGGTTCCGTTTGGTGTTAAGTATTTTTGAATAGTTATATTTATACCAGCTTCATACGGAAGTTTGTTAATCTCTTGTACCAAACCTTTACCAAAAGACTGTTCCCCGATAATTACGGCTCTGTGGTTGTCTTTCATAGCACCGGAGAAGATTTCGCTTGCAGATGCTGAGCCTTTATTGATAAGAATTACCAGCGGTTTGTCAGTCAAGGTCCCTTTTGTTGAACGTTGGGTTTCTTTGTATCCGTCTCTGTCAACGGTGCTTACGATTACTCCGCCATCAAGGAACATATCGGAGATATATATTGCGTTGGACAAAAGTCCGCCAGGGTTTGATCTCAAATCTACAATAAATCCTTTTTTGTTTGTTCCGTTTCTCAATATGTCAGAAAATTCTTTTGTTGCATTTCTGCTGATAAAAGAGCTTAGGCGGATATATCCGATATCACTTGGCATATTTATATTTTCAGGTAACTTTTGTGAAATTGATTTAATTTCAATTTCTGCACGTGTAATCGTATAAGATTTCGGTTCTGCATCTTTACGTTTGATTAACAATGTAACCTGAGTGCCTTCCTTACCTCTGATTTGGTCGGCTGCTTTGTCAACGGTTATACCTTTTGTACTTCTGCCGTCAATCTCAAGGATTTCATCATCTGCTTTTAGACCGGCACGTTCAGCAGGAGTATCTTCGATTGGAGCAATAACCATTAATTTACCGTCTTTTACTCCGATTTGAATACCAATACCCTTCAAAGAACCCTTAATAGAGCTTGTTTCTTCCGCAAAATCTTTCGGATCTAAAAATTTTGTGTACGGGTCATTCAAACTTGCAACCATTGTATTAATCGCAACATAAGCGTCTTCGTTTGTTCTTATTTGTTTGTCGTATTTATGACGCCATTTTGACCAATCTTGGCCGTTATTTGTTTGGTCAACAAATTTTGTATTAATCAGTCTCCAAACCTGATCATACAATTCAATCGGGGTGTATGCCATGCTGTAATTTCTGATTACACATCCAAAAAGAATTAAGAACGCCCACAAAAATATAAAACTTTTTCTCATAATGTTTCTCACAGATTATCCTCCAACTAACTTCTACATTCTTACAGATGTTTTTTATTTAAAAAAGTTTCATAAGAATATAAAAAGTTACAAGAATATAATACCATACTTAAAAAAAATGTGGAATTGTTAAACCCCACAAGTTAATAACTAAGATTTATGAAAAAATATCTTGTCTATCTGTGTTCAAATTGTAACAATTTCCCGATTATTTTTCCTTTGGGTTTGTTGTCAGGCAATTCGTAACATTTTATGCATCTTGCTTCATAAGTTTCATCTCCGCCAATCATAATAAGAGGCGAATTTTTATCGGCAGGTTTGCCGTCAATAAGTCTTTGGGTGCGTGTTGCATGGTCACAACCACATTTCATACATACGGCATGTAATTTATCAACGGTTGTTGCAATACACATCAACTCCGGCATACTACCAAAAGGTTCGGCTTTGAAATCAAGTTCCAAGCCTGTACCAATAACCCTTTTACCTTCTTCCATTAGTTTTGAAATAACTTTTACTATATTATTGTCAAAAAACTGAAGTTCATCAATTGCCACTATTTCATCATCAGGCTTTACAACACTGAGAATTTGAATTGAATGTTTAACCTTAATTGCATCAAGCCATAGACCGTTTCTTGACTCTATATAATCACCTTTTGCACGTGTATCAACGTCAGGTGATATAACTTTTACTTTTTTCTTTGCAATAATACAACGCCTGATTCTTCTTAAAAGTTCTTCCGTTTTGCCGCAGCTCATCGGACCTGTAATAAGCTCAAAGCTATAACCCTGTGTCATATCTTCTATCCCCAAATCATTCCCCTTTTACTGTTATTTTTATTATACTCCTTTGAATAATTTTTGAGAAGAAAACATTACAAATTTGTAAAGATTGGTTTTTAACAAAATAAAAGGCCAAATTTAATAGATCTAGGCCTTTTATTTATTTAAGATTTATCTTAGTAATCCATCTTCCATCCGTCAGAAACAGCTTCACGACAGAATGTCGTGATAATCATCTTAGTAATCCATCTTCCATCCGTCAGATATTATTCTATCTATACAAAACGAACCATATTGTGCACCGGCTTCCGTACCTTCATTTGATTCACACCTTGAAGGTTGTAGTATGTATCCGCTACTTACCGTGCCATCTGAATATAGAGTAAAACCAAACAAATCTCTACCGCCAATATTTGGTGGAGTTGCACCATTTACATCAACAACAACATCAGATCCGCCATGATGTACACCTGTATCAAGTTCATCATCCGGAGTCATTCTAAACATACAAACACTCGCACCCGTATTTAACATTACACAGTAAAAATCATTCTCGCTCCAGTTTTGCCAACCCGGCACTTCTGATTTTTTTTTGTCCAAGGATTTGTAATTTGTGGCAAAACAATCTGTTGTAGTTTTGGATGTACCGCAATCAACATTCACCTTAAAATATTTTTTGAAAAATTTTCCAATGTATTCACTACCCAATGTAAGGTCTGTATATGCTAATGTATCAACTCTTTCATCATTCATTTTTTGAACAGCTGCATTTGCAAGTTGGTTATACACTCTTTGTAATTGTGTAACATAAACTTTATTTTTATATTGTGTCATAACATTAGGTATCGTCAAAGTTGCTACAATACCAATGATACCTAGAGTTATTAATGTTTCTGATAATGTAAACGCAAATAATTTTTTCATTTTTTCTCCTTAATGGATGTTATATTTTGAATTCTTATTGAGAATTTTTTCTTTTAATTTTTTCAGGCCTGAGCCATAAAAATATTTTAACTGTTCCGGAAAATTTTCCTCAATATCTAACAGATACATATCATGAACAATAAATTCTTTCAACAAGAAAATAACATCCGAATTTTTCGTCCAAATAACCTTCTTCTCAATGTTTCCAAAAATACCTTCTTGTCCGTCAGCAATCATAAAAATCATTCTTCCACCGAGGGAATGTTCTATTTCTCTGCCGTTTTTATGTCTGAAAACATTACCAAAATTACATTGCAAATTGTCATAACCTACAATTTTTATATCCAAAC
>JBGUSD010000202.1:0-1373 GCA_045132355.1 Candidatus Gastranaerophilaceae bacterium | reverse complement strand
AAATCAGAAATTGAAGAAGTTTTAGAATATATTAAAACTAATTTTACACATTACATTAAAAATAGATTTGCATCAAAATAAATATGTTGTGTGTTAATGAATTTAACACACATAAATATTATTTTCTTTGCTCATCTTCAAGTTCTTTTAGTATTTTTTCCCGTATCATTGCTTCCATTTCTTCTTTTGTTTCAGTTTGTTGCATATTCTGTGTTTTTGCGTATCCCTCATTTAAAGTATTTTTAGGGATATTTTTTGATTTTTTGGCTTTGTTGTTTTTAAGATATTTGCCGGTCATTACGCTTATGAAAATTATTAAAAGTAAATAAAATACTAATAAATTTGGATAGAGATATCTGTTGTCCTGAATTGGTGTTGAGGCAAAAACAATTAATATATTTAAGAAATTTGGCAGATAAACAAGATAAATATCTTTTGATTTTGTTATGAAATGTATTGCAACGAGCAATATTATTGCTAAGTAGAAATAAAATGCAGGACTATCAAACAAAGTGTCTGTAATGATATTGTCTTTAACGGAATATGCAAATGAATTAAGTTGTTGGTATTCTCCAGTTCCTGAATTTTTAGCCATTACATTGTCAAAATCAGATGCAGGTTTTACATTTCCCGAATAATAGAATCTATTTGCATTATTGATGTCAGTTTTGTAAACTGAACCTATCCAATCGCTGTCTCTTGTAATGTCCCATACCATCGGTGAAGATCCAAAAAGATATTCTAAAAAGTGCATTGGATTACTTAAAGAATATGATGCTGCCATTCCAATATATGCGTCTTTGTCCGAATCATAAACTTTTTCATTGGCTGCACCCCAAATAGGGTCCGAATACGTAATATTGTATTTTTCTTTAATGGTTTTTTCATCCATTAATTTATGTACTTTCGCTTGATCTTCAGGACTCATATGGAGATTCAAATCATAATCTGCAAGCATATGTGAAACTTTTGTAAAAACAGCATCTTTTTGATTGTCTTCAACATTATAAGCCACATTCAATGAAGCGATTAATAATATGAAAATGATTGTTAAAGCAGGCATTATAATGTATAATCTGTCTTCGGTATTTTTCTTAAAAAGATAAATTCCAAATATAATCATCAATAAAATGACAATATATATTCCATTTGGCCTTATTTGAGAAATACACGCCATTAATAATGAAAAAACAATAATAAACCTGTAACTTACTTGTCCTTTTTTATCCAACATTACTTTTATCAGGAAACATAAAAACATCAGGAAATAACTAAATAGAATATCTTTCCATAATGTTATGGAATATATTGCATTAATAGGAATTAATGATATTATTAATGTAATTGCAACTTGTAAAATAAATATTTTATCT
>JBGUSD010000201.1:0-5618 GCA_045132355.1 Candidatus Gastranaerophilaceae bacterium | reverse complement strand
CAATTTCTTACCCTGAAAGATTTGAGGGCATAAAATCAAAAAGTTTTAACTTTGCAGACATTGCAAGACTTGATTTTGAAAAACCGGATTTTGAAAAATTCCCGACAGTAAAACTTGCCTATCAGGCGGGGAAAACAGGCGGGACAATGACTACCTGCCTCAATGCCGCAAATGAAGAAGCCGTATTTGCGTTTTTAGACGGAAAAATCAAACTATATAACATATACGAAATCGTCAAGAAAATGATGGATGAACATAATGCCATCAAAAATCCTACACTTGATGAAATTTTTGCCGTAGATAACGAAATCCGAAAAAAAACAAAAGAATATATCCTTACACTATAAAATATCCAACGGATCAACATCAACAGTTAGCTTGATATCCTTTGGCATAGTTATTTTGTTCAAAAAGCTTGAAACAAACATGTGGCCTTTTTCTGCCATTTTATTTTTGACAAGTATTTGAAAACGATATTGCCCGTTTATACGTTCTATCACACACGGAGTCGGGCCTAATACCTCCAAACGCTCTGAAATTCCATATTTTTCAATCATTGTGCAAAGTCTTAACGCAATCTCTTGTGCGGATTTTTCTGCCCTAAAATTATTGGAACACGTCAAAACAAGCCTTATAATCTGACTAAACGGAGGGTAATCAAATTCTTCACGTGCAATAATCTCCTTATCGTAGAAATTCCTATAATTTTGGGATTTCGCACTTTCAAGGGCATAATATTCAGGATTGTAGGTTTGAAAATAAACTTTTCCCTCAAAACCGCCACGACCGGCTCTCCCTGCAACCTGAGTCAAAAGCTGAAAACCTCTCTCTGAAGCCCTAAAATCAGGAAGATTAAAGCTTGCATCTGCAGAAATTACTCCAACCAACGTAACGTTAGGGTTATCAAGACCTTTTGCAATCATCTGCGTTCCGACCAAAATATCAATTTCACCCCTTTGAAAACGTTCCAAAAGCCTTATGTGCTCACCTTTTCTGACTAAAATGTCACTGTCAATTCGCTCAACTACCCTGTCTTTATAAAGTTCTTTTATGTATTGTTCTATTTTTTGAGTACCCGTTCCGCTGTTTTTCAAAGCATCCGAGCCGCATTCTGGGCAAAATTCAGGGAAACTCTCCGTATGGTTACAATAATGGCATTTCAGCATGTTGTCTTTTGCGTGCCAAATCATAGGAATAGCACAATTCGGACATTCTATAACATGTCCGCATGCCTGACATTGGGTATATGTTGAAAAACCTCTGCGGTTAATCAACAAAATAACTTGTTTTTCGTTTTCCAAAGTCTCATTAATTGCAGTCTGCAAAGGTTTTGAAATAACATTTTTATACGCTGCACGACCGTGCTCCTGCATATTTATGACCGTAACATGCGGAACTTTAGCATCATTATATCGCTTGGTCAATTCAAAAAGATTATTTGTATTCAATGCGTTATAATAAACTGATATGTCGGGAGTTGCAGAACCCAAGATAAGAGGACAGTTGTGAAGTTCAGCAAGTTTTTTTGCAACAACTTTTGCATCATACCTTGGCGCAGGCGAGGTTTGTTTGTAGGCACTTTCATGCTCCTCATCAATTACAATAAGCCCGATGTTTTGCAAAGGCGCAAAAACAGCGGACCTAGCACCTGCTAGAATTTTTATTTCGTTTTTATAAAGCTTTTGCCAAACGTCATATCGTTCCCCGTCTGATATGCTGCTGTGCCAGATTGCGACATCTTCTGTTCCGAATTTTTTTGCAAGACGCTTTGTAAGTTGTGATGCTAACGCGATTTCAGGTGCTAAAAACAAAACATTTTTGCCTGATTTGATTGTGTCGTCAATTAGTTTGAAATAAACTTCTGTTTTTCCGCTTGCGGTAACACCGTGTATAAGTATATTCGGCAAATTGAGGACAGGAGGGCAGGAAGGCAGGCTATTATCATTAAATGGCTTGTCTTCTTGCCTTCTTGCCTTCTGTTTTTCTATATGCGTTTTAATTCCCTCATACACCTTGTTTTGTTCCTCTGTTAATTCAAATAACGGTTCTTTTTCAGTTATTTTTAAAATATCCAGAGGGTTTCTGTATAGTTCTTCGTTAGTTAATTTCAAACATCCCAAACTTTCAAGTTTTTTAATTGTTGCTCTTGTTGTTTTTGCTTGTTTTTCAAATGTTACAAGGTGGGCTTTGCCTAATTTTTTAAGCAATTCCAAAACTTCAATCTGGCGTTTTGTTGCACCGTCAAAAGTAATAAATTCAACTGTCTGCTCTGTTTTTGAAGCCTTCTCTATCAATTTCAAAGGGATTGCGGCATTCAAAACGGTTACCAAATCACAACAGTAATAATTTGCCACCCATTCCAAAAGTTTCAGATATTCGAGCGAAAATAGAGGGGTTTCATCAAGAATTTTACTTATCTTTTTAACCTTAAAGTCCCCCGACAAATAATCTGAAAACCCGACACAAAAAGCATTAATCAAACCCTGCCTGCCAAAAGGCACAAGAAGCGCCTGACCGATTTGGATTTTATCCTTCATCTCGTCAGGTATTAAATAACTAAAGGTCTTAACCCCAAGTCCTTTGATATTAACAAGTACTGTACAATATTTACTTAGCTGCTTAGCTGCCGGGCTGCCTTGCTGCATTTTATTCTTCCATAAACTCTTTTTTTGCTTCTTCAATAGCTTCTGATAGAATATCAAGCTGATCCGGTGCAAAAGTTACACCTTTCTTTGTAGGAAGCCATGTTTGACCGCCATCAGTTGTGTAGTGAATACGCAAATTGAAATAGCTTCTTCCCTTGTACTCGCTGATAGAAATTTGTAATTGTTCTGTTTCTGATCTTTCGATAGTTGCTAAAATTTTTGCGTCTGCCATGTTTTCTCTCCTTAATTTTTTCTCATCATATCACAAATTTTTTGTTTAGAGTAAAATGTTAAAAAAGAGAGGATTTAAAAATGATAAAAATAGCAGTTTGTGGCGCACTAGGTAAGATGGGAAGAGAAGTTGTCAATATGGTAACAGAGCATCCTGATATGGAACTTGTCGCAAAAATTGATATAGCATCAGGCGATATGTACCATACAATTGAAGAAGCCGCAAGAGTTTGTGATATTGATGTATTGGTGGATTTTACACAACCTTCATCCATATACGAAAATGCTAAATTTTGTCTGAACAATAAAATAAAAATCGTAATCGGAACAACAGGATTGCAAGATGAACAAATTGCAGAACTTCAAAACCTTTCAAATGCGAACAATACCGGCTGTTTGATTGCCCCTAATTTCTCAACAGGTGCGGTTTTAATGATGATTTTTGCAAAAACGGCAGCAAAATATTTTGATAACGCTGAAATTATTGAATATCACCACAACCAAAAGAAAGATGCTCCATCAGGTACTGCGATTAAAACAGCACATATGATGGCAGAAAGAAATGAAAGTTTTACAAAAGGCAACTGTGATGAAACAGAAACCCTAAAGGGTGCAAGAGGGGCTGAAAGCTATTCAAATATTCATATTCATTCTGTCAGAATGCCTGGGTATATGGCATCTCAAGAAGTTATCCTTGGCTCAATGGGTCAAACTCTGAAAATCAGACACGATTCTGTTGACCGCAAATGCTACATGCCGGGAGTTATCCTTGCGATAAAAGAAGTTGTTAACAATAACAACTTTGTATACGGGTTAGAAAATATTTTGTAGGATTATTGCAAAATAGCCTTTTCGATTTCTTTTAAAACTCCGTCAAAATTTTTATATACCTCGTCATTCCAAAAGCGAAGAACTTTATAACCGGCTTTCTCTATAAAAAGTGTCCTTTGAGTGTCATATTCTTGTACATCAGGATTATTGTGCTGTCCCCCGTCCAACTCAATAACCAATTTCTTTTCGATACAGACAAAATCTACAATATAAGCTCCGATAGGGTACTGCCGTCTAAATTTAAGATTATGAAACTGTCTTGATTTCAATATGTTCCATAAACGTTTTTCTTGTATCGTTGAATTCTTGCGCAAATTTTTGGCTAAAATATATTTTTTGTCCATTGCTACATTATAGTACAAAATAAAACCTCACCGGAATTTCATATATTCATATAATTCATATAGAAATTCCTCCTCTCCTATAAATAGGAGAGGGATTCCCTTCTCCTACTTGTAGGAGAAGATGCACGCTGTATTTGAACAGAATGTGAAAATTACAGCGGCAGATGAGGTTAAAATCTTATATTTGTGATATAATTCTCAAAGAGAGGGAGAGAATAATGAGAAAACCAAACATAGCAATTTTAGGTGCAACAGGCGTTGTAGGTAGAGAAATAATAAAAATTCTTGACGAATTAAATGTTGAATATAACGAAATTAAATTTTTATCCAGCGCAAAAAGTGCCGGATCTAAAATAAAATTTCAGGGAAAAGATTATACGGTAGAAGAAGCAAAACCTGAGAGCTTTGACGGAGTAAATATCGTTATAGCATCAGCAGGAGCTTCAACCTCCAAAATTTTTGCGCCCGAAATTGTTAAACGTGGAGGTGTTTTAATAGACAATTCCTCAGCATTTAGAATGGAAAAAGATGTTCCGCTCGTTATCGCATACGTAAATGATGAAGACTTGAGAAAACATAAAGGCATTATTGCAAACCCTAATTGTTCAACATCTCAATTAATGCTTGTGTTGAAACCGTTACATGAAAAAGCCAAAATTAAAAGGCTTATTGTATCAACATATCAGGCTGTTTCAGGTGCGGGCTTGAACGCAATCAGAGAGCTTGAAGCTGATACAAGGGCAAATTTGGCTAAAGAAAAATTTGAAAACGTATGTTTCAAAAAACCGATTTCTTTCAACGTAATCCCGCAGATAGATGTATTCTGTGAAAACGGTTACACGAAAGAAGAAATGAAAGTCGTAAACGAAACCAAAAAGATTTTACACCTCAATCCTGACACACCGATTTCCTGTACAGCAGCGAGAGTACCCGTTTTCAACGGACACTCAGAGGCCGTAGATATTGAATTTGAAGAAAATATAACCCCTGATGAAGTACGCGAAATTTTGAAAAATACATTTGGTGTAAAGGTGATTGATAATCCTGAAAATTTCGAATACCCGACAACCCGTGATGCTTCTGGTGTTGATCCTGTTTTTGTCGGTCGTATCAGACGCAATCTTGCATTCAAAAACGGTATTTCATTATGGTGCGTTGCAGATAACTTACGAATCGGTGCTGCACTAAATACTGTCAGAATTTGCAAAAAAATCACAGAAATGGGGTTATTTTAATAGATTAATAACCCTTCAACCATTCAAAAGAGATCCCGCAACAAGTGCGGGATGAAAATATATTACTTTTTGTAAAAAGAAGGCGACTTTTAAGGTATTTTCTGATAAAATAAGAGTCAGAGGGATAATTATGGGACAAGTCCTAAGAAGAGAAAACATTGCAGAGTTTGTCCGCAATTTGCAAAAAAGCGGAAAGACTGTTGTTGCAACCAACGGTTGCTTTGATATCCTCCATGTCGGACATGTCAGATATCTGCAAAAAACAAAATCCTTTGCGGATTACATGATAGTTTTGCTAAACTCTGACAAGTCCGTAAGGGCAATAAAAGGAG
>JBGUSD010000200.1:0-2314 GCA_045132355.1 Candidatus Gastranaerophilaceae bacterium | reverse complement strand
TCTAAGGAAGAAGTTCCACAAGTATGACAAGATTTCGTTATAAAGCCATAAACAGGCAAAAGACAGAAGTCACAGGTTATATAGAAGCAAATAGTCCAAGGCAGGCGCAGGAAAATCTGCGAGCCCTTGGGCTTTTGCCTGTTAGCGTGCAAAAATTCGGGGCTAATGTTGATAAATACAAAAAGTTTAGTTTAAAGATGAATGAAAAGATTCATTTCGTGTCCGAATTAAATACAATGTTATCCTCAGGAATCTCTGTCTTAGAGGCTTTAAATGTTATTTTGACACATACAAAACGTCCTAATATAAAAATAATTACATCTGATTTGATTGATAAAATTCAAAATGGCAGCACTCTGAGTGCTGCACTTGCGCCGTATCAGACGACGTTCGGAGATGTTATACTCGGACTTTGCAAGGCCGGAGAGCAATCAGGAAAACTCAACGAAACACTTTCTCGTGCGGTTACTTTATTAAAAAAAGAAGATAAAAACAGATCAAGAATTGCAAAATTATCTATTTATCCAATAATTGTGTTTGTTATTACTGTTGCGTTTACATTGTATTTTGGCATGTTTGGTTTCCCAACGATTATTGAGGCTTCAAATATTGCGGAAAAGGATATACCTGCGCTTGCGAACGCTCTAGTGAAAGCGTGTGATGCTTTAAAAACCCATTGGTTTATATCTATAGTCGTAGGCTTTTTTATAGCTAAGTGGATTATAAAAGCGATAAAACGCAATGCGGTTGGAATAGTTTTTAATAAATTTCTTTTGAAATTTTCGGCTGTCAAAAACTGTTATCTGTACTTAAATTTATCTTCATACTTTGCAATTTTGTCATCATCATACGAGGCGGGGATTGCATTGACGGATGGCTTAGAGCTTGCAGCATCATCTATTTCTGACAAAGAAATAAAAGAGTCAGCACGCGAGGTCGCTCATATGGTTGCTGAAGGTAATAGCTTGTCGCAGGCTTTTATGCTGTCGGAACTTTTGCCGGATTCATGGAATGTAATTATTGCATCGGGTGAGGTCAGTGGTGAAATGGGCAAGATGTTTAGGGATATATCAATAGAGATAGACAAAACTATTGATGATGCAATAGATGTATTAATGCAGTTTTTCCAACCGTTGTTGATGCTCATTGTAGGATGTATCGTGGGTTTCTTTGCAATACTGATACTCCAGATGACAACGGCATCTTTGTTTAGTATTTTTTAAGAATGTTAATTTTTTGAATTATGTGGTATAATGAAGATTAATGATGCGGAATAAAAGATATGATAAAAGAGCATTTACCCTGGCCGAGGTACTTATTACGCTTGGTATTATTGGTATAGTTGCGGCTATGACAATACCAACTCTTATAAGTGAGCACAGGAAAAAGTCTGCCGCCGCAAGGATAGCTCAAACGTATTCTATTTTGCAGCAGTGTATATATCGTTCAATAGCGGATAATGGTGATGTTGCAACTTGGCCTGTTCTAAGACAAAACATAGGTTCAAAAACGAAGACAAGTGCTCCTATGGAGATTTTGCGCGATCATATATATCCGTATTTAACTGGTGCTAAACTATATGAAGATAAAACAACATTTGCGTCTGTTGGGCTAAAAAATGGTATTAAATATCCGGATGGTACTACATACGCTCCTCCAAACGGAAAGGCTTCTTTTTTAAAACTAAAGAATGGGGTGATTATTGCTCCGAATATGCAAAGGTGGGGAAGGACACTTGAAGATGGTACTAAGGATTATTCTTATCCGGTAGTTATTTTTGTTGTTTGTATTGATGGCGCAAATGATAATGCAACAGTTGGTGTTGATGTTTTTGTTATGTCTCTGATTGTCGCCAGCGGGCAGCTAAAAATGAGTGGTGACTTTAAGAGCATTTCTGCAAGTACGTTTTTGCCTACAGATACATACACTAGGGAAGAATTGTTATCCGGCTGCTCCGAGACTGATTATTCCTTATGTGGTGGTTTGATAAGACATGATGGGTGGAAAATAAGCAAAGATTATCCGTGGTATAAGTAACTTGATAAATTTTATCTGTTGAATAGCTTCATTATTTTGTCCACCAACCCCTCATCTTCGTGCATTTCTGTGTGTTCAAGTTTTTGAAGCCTTGCTCTCATAGTATCAATATCCTCTGCATTTGAAGCTATTTGTGTGTATTTTGTGTAGAATTCTATTGCAGAAGGTTTGTTTTTCAACTTTTCATACAGTTTTGCAAGTCTTTTGACCACGATAGCATTGCGTTTGTCAAGTTCATACCATTTTTCAAGGTAATCAACTTCGGTTCTGTAATCTC